>NZ_JAVJQN010000069.1:0-41722 GCF_040218245.1 Coleofasciculus sp. E1-EBD-02
TCATTGTTTGGGAGTTAGGGGTGAATTCGATAATTTTATCGGGAAACGCAGAGGTTCGCAGAGGGTAGCGCAGAGGTTCGCAGAGGGGTTATTGTGGCGTTTTGGGTGGGGTGCGATCGCGTTTGTTTTTTGAACACTGAAGATCCAGAACTGGGAATTGTTGATATTGGCGCGTTGGCGGAACCTGTTCCAAAGAGAACGTATCGCATCCATATTTCTGGCATGTTCTGACGCTTTAACGGATTTCTTGACTAGGGCAATTTGCACTCTTACTGATGGGATAAGCTTAAACCCGTGATTTCACCGAATGTTTGTGTTGAATCGGGATGAAATCGACCCTATAGGTGGGCATATTTTCCCATTATGAAGTAAGTCTAAAATAAAACCACCGCATTTGTCAATACTGAAATAGAAATGATTTTAGTGATTCTAGGCTAATAGTTCATCAACAGTTATACGGAAACCGGGTAAAACAGTTTGTGTACTCACCACTTCCCCAGAAGTAAATACCAATCTCTGGTTGTGAGTGGCGATAATAATCCAACGGCTTTCTGGAAAGACTAACCAAACTTCCTCACCTCCTGATTGTAAATATTCTTGGGCTTTGAGAATCACATCTTCAGCTAAATCAGTGGGGGAAACGATTTCTGCACTCAGGGGAAAACTGCGGGGGAGGACTTTTGCATCACCATATTGGGTAACGAGTTCTGGGGGAAGATAGGCGACATCGGGACAACGCCCTTGTTTATTGGTGCGACAAGGAACATCTGTATATACTTTTCCTCCTTGTCCACTAGAGTCTTGATAACTTCTCCAGTAAAAGTACAAGTTCCCCTGAATTTCACTATGTTTGAGTGTCATGCCATTGGTCTCGATTAATTCTCCATTGATCCATTCTGTACCAATGGGGGGATTTTCCATCCAGTCTTCTAGGGAGATGGGTTGGGGGTAAATGGTGGGAATTGTTGAGGTGATCATGGTTAGGGGTGAATTCGGTAATGTTTATAGGGTAACGCAGAGGAACGCAGAGGGTAGCGCAGAGGTTCGCAGAGGGGTTATTGTGGCGTTTTGGGTGGGTGCGCGTTTGTTTGTTTTTGGCGTAATTTGTCCAATTGTTCGCGGGCAAAGCGTTGCACGTTAGGATCTGGATCGTATGCTATCAGGTTTTGCAAGAGTTTGAAAGTTTGAGGATAATGAGGGTATTGTTTTACAATAATCTCAAGTCCGGTTTTTCGAGGATTATTGTCATAACAACTATAAAAATTCAAATCATGTTCGACCACAAAATAACACAAAAAACTGAATATAGATGAGTTGTTTTTCCAAGCCAATGCTAATTCTTGTATTGCCACTTTTCGCACAGTTTGGTTTCTATCGAACAGGGCGCATTTTTTGATCAATGTTAAAATATCAGGGTCATCTTTCCAGCCACGAGCTAACTCTTTTAAGGCTGACTGCCGCACGGTTGCCCTGCTAGACTGAGCGCATTTTTTGAGAAAAGCTAGGGTATCAGGATCATCTTTCCAGCCACGGGCTAATTCCGGTATGGCTAATTCTGGCACAATTTTAATGCTATTAGACTGGACATGTGATTTTATAAAAGCTAAGGTATCAGGGTCATCCTTCCAGCCATGGGCTAATTCCTGTAGAGCGAATTTTTGCACTGATCTATCGCTATTGAACTGGGTACAGGATTTGAGAAAAGCTAAGGTATCAGGCTCGTTCTTCCAGCCACGGACTAATTCCTGTAAAGCACATTGTCGTACTGATGCATCGCTCTTGGACAAGATAAAAAACTTTATAAAACCTAATGTATTAGGATCATTTCTCCAGCCACTGACTAATTCCTGCAAGGCGAATTTTCGTACATTAATATCCCTGTCAGACTGAACGCATTTTTTGAGAAAATCTAAAGTATTAGGCTTGTCTTTCCAACCACGAGCTAATTCCTGTAATGCGAATTTTCGCACAGTTACATCCCTATCGGACTGGACGCATTTTTTGAGAAAATCTAATGTGTCTGGCTCATCCTTACAGGTACGAACTAACGTTTGTAGTTCAGCTATTCGTATTTGCGGATTTTCATCATACTGAACACGGATTTTGAGACTTATGATTTGAGTATCATAGTGCCAATTATGAATTAACTCTTTTAAGAGCATCTCTCTTACCCTGGAAGAGTTGTCATAATAGGCGCGAATCTTAAGTAAATACAAAGTTTCAGTATGATATTTCCAGCCCTTAATTATCTCCTGTAGAATAGCTATTCGCACATCTGAGTTATTATGGGACTGAGCGCAATAACTTAAAAGCTGAAATGTATCAGGATGTTCTTTATACCCCTGAACTATCTCCTGCAAAATTGCTTGGCGCACTGAAAGAACGTTGTTTTGAGCAAGACGAGATATAAGCCAAGGTAAAGTTTTGCTGTCCTCTTTCCAAGTTGAGGCAATTGTTGTTACTGCTTGAGTCTGAATTTCTGTGATTAAGCTGAATTGTTTTTGATTTTTAATCTGCTTATAATCTACCCATTTGCATAAGGTTTTCAGTTGATCAAGGAGTTGAGTCGCCGTTTGGCTAATCTGGGAACGAATTCTAACTTCAGTAAGACATTTAGCTGCTAAAAATAAATTCCTAAACTTAGCCGCTTTACCATTCTGCTTGATTAAATAATCGATAATTTCCCCAACAAACTGCTCATCAATCATCGCCGCAATTAACCGCAGTACCTCATGCCAACTCTCCTCCTGCCAATGCTTGCCAAATACCTCCGTCTTAAGTTCCTCTATGGAAAGCGATTGTTTCTCTTTAAATTGCCAGACAAACTCCCACGCACAGAAAAACTCCAGGAACGTGCGATGGACAAAGGAATAACAATCAGCACCAGAAAAACATAAAATAAAATTTCGTTCCCGTAACTGCTTAATAATTAACCGAGACACCGTTCGCGGTTTTTCTACGTCTTGTAGCGTCTCTAAATATCCCGCTAAAATCCGTTCCAACTCATCCACATTAATTAAATTCCCGGCTAACCCTTGAGGTGCGGCTTGCATCTGATACGCTACTCGCCGCAACATCGCCTGTTTTTCTTTGCGAGTAATCGTGTCGGGGGACAGTTTTTCATCGGGGGGTAATCCTTTCTCAATATCCCATTCATGGAGGAGAACCCGCGATGCTTCATCGTAAAGTTCTGCCCGTTCCCGTGGCAATTCTCGGTTGCGATTTAAGATTGCCATCATGGTTAACAATAAGGGATTTCCGGCTAATTCCCGAATCGCGGGTGACTCATTAATTGCCCGTTGTAAGCGGTTTTGTAGTCGGGGTTTATCCGGTTGATTCCCAAAGGCTAAATCATGCCATTTCTGTACAAATGCCTGAATTTGCTCGGCTTCAAAGTCCTGTAAGGTAAAATGACGAAACTGGGCATCCCGTAACCGTTGGGCTTTATAGCCAATAATCCGAGAGGTTACCATGACTCGAACTTGGGGATATTGATTCGTAAAGCGGATAATCTCGGTAATTAGCGTATCTCTAGCAACGGGGTCAAATATTTCATCTAAACCATCAAATAAGACAAATGCATCCCCGGCTTCTAAGACTTCATCTAAGCGATGTTGATTCAGATGACAAATCGCCGCCGCCCCCTGATGGATAAACTCCAAGAAGGTTTTCGGTAACGTGCGATCGCGGGCATAATTCCGTAATTCTATCAGCAGGGGAATTGTTTTTGTCGGTTTCTCTGCCCAATCTAGCGCCACATATTGGGCTAATGTGGATTTCCCGGAACCTGGATCACCTAAAATAACGATGTAGGGGTAATTGGGTTGATGGAGTATGTCTAATACCGAACGAATCGGCTGTCGGTAGTAGGTTTCCCGATACTGTTCCAATTCTTCCGGGGAAATCTGTTCATCTAACTGGTTGGCATCTTGTAACCGTTTCAGATAATCTCTAGGAATATCATAAAGCGGCATGGCTTCCCGCACCATTTGAGGGACAAACACCTGCCATAAGCGCATCGGGTACTTGTAGCTACCGGGATCTAAGGTTTCTAATTTGAGATAGCCATAGAACTCTTGTAGGCTTTCCCGATACTGGCGTAGGTCAAAATCTGGGATAATACCTGCGATCGCGTCAGTATTGTCTCGAATCGCCTCTAGGTTCTGGGAATCGAGAATCATTCTTAATTCATCAGACTCTCGACAGATTGCTTTCACTCGCCGGAGATACTGCTGAGTAATCGCTTGCCAATCAAATTCTGCTGGTAACGCCTTTAATTGCAGGATTTCCCAGGTTTGGGCTAAGGTATACCCATCCAGAGAACGACACCCCTCGGCAAAGGCTTGACTTAACTCTTGCTTAACCGCCTTATCGTGAATAAATCTCTTTAACGCCCCCTGATAGGGTTTCAATTCATCCTGACTCAACCCCCAGGTTTCCAACTCCTCTTGTACCAATTGCAAGAATTCCTTTAGGGCTTTACCCATGGCTTTCACCAGAGGTTCTTTGTTGAAGCGTTCCGGTAAGGCTTTAATGCGATCTTTGAAGAAATCTTTCGTATAATCTTCTAAGGTTCCCTTCGCCAACTCCTTGAGAACATCCCCAAAGACGAATCCAACCGCATTGGCAACCCCCCAAACAACGAGCGCATCCATCCGATACTATCCAACGACTCATCTCTATTTTTCTACTATAGTCGCCAGTGGGTCAATGATAATCTTAACGACTCTAATCATGATTTCACCCCATAGTTGTGTTGAATACAGGATGAAAACAGACCCTATAGGTGGGCATATTTTCCCATTATGAAGTAAGTTTCTCACAAAATCCTGGCATTTGTCAATACTGAAATGGCAATTATTTTCCCTGTTCGGGAGTTAGGGGTGAATTCGATAATTTTATCGGGAAACGCTCCAGGTCAAGAGAGGGGTTGTTGTCGCGTTTGGGGTGGGGTGCGATCGCGTTGGTTTTTTGAACACTGAAAATCCCCTGACTGAGACGATAACTGGGAATTGTTTATCAAAGCGCGTTGGCGGAGCCTGTTCCGAAGAGAACGTATCGCATCGACTTTTTTACAGGTTCTGACTCTTTAACTGATTCAGAGACGTTGTGCTTCCTTGAGACCTTTCACACTCTTACTGATGAGACAAACTTAAACTCCTGGTTTCAGTTATAGTAGGGGTGTTGAATTGGGATTCAATCGACCCTATAGGCGGGCATATTTTCCCATTATGAAGTAAGTCTCCCACAAAACTACGGCATTTGTCAACACTGAAATGGAATTTATTTTCCCCGTTTGGGAGTTAGGGGTGAATTCGATAATTTTATCGGGAAACGCTCCAGGTCAAGAGAGGGGTTGTTGTCGCGTTTGGGGTGGAGTGCGATCGCGTTGGTTTTTTGAACACTGAAAATCCCCTGACTGAGACGATAACTGGGAATTAATTTATCCAATTGTTCGTGGGCAAAGCGTTGCACGATGGGATCGGGATCATTTGCTCTTCGGTTTCGTATGCGAGTTGGTTTGGGTTCTCAAAGGAGGCAACTTTACAAATGACAAATGACGAATGACAAAGGACGATCTTCACCGTTAACTTTAATTGTCCCCACCTACTTATTCTATTCTCCCAGAAAGGCGATACCAACCAATCCAACATCGGCTAGGAACACCCAAATAGCTACTGAAAGCTTTATCAGGTAATGGTTTCAGCCCACCTGCTTCCCGTCAGCCTCTCGACTCTCCCCACTCCCCCTCAGCACTGTTGTGGTCTGGACTAAGTAGGATCACTTAGAATATACTTAACAAAACGATAAAAAAATAAATAAACTTTTCTAGTTTGTTACGTGAGAGGCTATAAATCGCTGTGAGTCAGCATTACATTGAAGTTGATTATCTTGAAGCCGAGCAGATTAAACCCCGACGGCGCTATGATCCCGACGTGATCGCAGCTAAATACCGCTATCGCCCTTGGGTGGTTCTCTGGCGGGCGTTAAGGATTATCTGGAACTTCGTACAGTTTATTCTAGGTCTCAAGTGGGACGAGTGGCGGAACCAAGTTGAGCGGAATCGGTTTAAACGCGCTACTCAACTGCGACAGATCCTGACTCGCCTCGGTCCGACATTTATTAAAGTGGGACAAGCGTTATCCACGCGCCCCGATTTAGTTCGCAAAGATTTTTTAGAAGAACTGATTAAGCTACAAGACCAACTTCCACCCTTTGACAATAAAACCGCCTTCGCGATTATTGAGTCAGAGTTAGAGCGTCCGGTGAGTGAAGTCTATCGCCAAATTTCCCCTGATCCAATCGCGGCGGCAAGTCTCGGTCAAGTCTATCATGCTTATCTCTATACCGGGGAAGAGGTAGCGGTTAAGGTACAGCGCCCTAACCTACTCAAATACCTAACTCTGGATCTCTATTTAATGCGGAAGTCAGCCGGCTGGTTATCCCGATGGCTTCCCCTGAATCTGGGTCATGATCTGACATTAATTGTCGATGAATTTGGCATTAAGTTGTTTGAAGAAATCGATTATGTCAACGAAGGTCGCCATGCGGAACTCTTTGCTAGTAACTTCCGTGATGATCCCAGTGTTAAAGTACCGACCATTTATTGGAGGTACAGTAACCACCGGGTCTTAACCTTAGAGTGGATTAATGGGTGTAAGTTAACCGATACTAAAAGTCTTTGCACAGCGGGACTTGATGCTGACCAAGTGATTCAAACAGGGGTCATAGCGGGTTTACGTCAACTCTTAGAACACGGCTTTTTCCACGCTGATCCCCATCCCGGTAACTTGTTTGCTATGCCCGATGGTCGCATGGCTTACATTGACTTTGGCATGATGGATCAGTTGGAGGAAGAAACGAAAGAAACGATTGTCAGTGCGGTTATTGATTTAATTAATAAGGACTATGTTGAGTTAGCGAAAAAGTTTGTCATCCTCGGCTTTTTAACCCCAGATACAGACATCACACCAATTATTCCCGCCATAGAACGAGTGCTGGGAGACGCGGTGGGTCAAAGTGTACGGGACTTTAATTTTAAAACGATTACGGATAGTTTTTCCGAGTTAATGTTTGAGTATCCGTTCCGAGTTCCCGCCAAGTTTGCCCTGATTATTCGGTCATTGGTGACTCAGGAAGGGTTAGCGTTAACCCTGAATCCAGATTTCAAAATTGTTGAGGTGTCTTATCCTTACGTCGCCAAACGTCTACTCAAAGGAGAATCGCCAGCTATGCGGCGGCGGTTGATTGAGGTGTTGTTCAAGGATGGTAGGTTCCAATGGCAACGCTTAGAGAATATGATTGCGATCGCGCGATCTGATGATAACTTTGATTTGCTCCCCACAGCGCAACTAGGATTGCAATATCTGTTATCGGAAGAAGGGAAGTTTTTGCGGCGTCAGGTACTATTGGCGTTGACGGAAGATGACCGATTGCACACTGAAGAAGTGCAACGCCTCTGGAATTTGGTCAAAGATGACTTGAAACCAGGACGATTATTTAATGTGGCGTTAAATTCTTTGGGTAATATGTCAACGGAGCAAATTGCGGCAATTTTACCCTTGACGGCGATGCTTCGTGATTAGAGCGCAACAAGACATGATATCATGTCCGGTTGAATACCCATAATTAGGGTGATGGGGAGATGGGGTGAGGGTGAGATGGGGAGAAGTTTTTATTATGGGTGATGGGTCCAGACATCAGATGAATCAAAGTCCTCCTTTTTAAGGGGGATTTAGGGGGATCTAAACGTTTAACACTACTCATATAAGTGCAGCGCATAATAGTAGTTTTTCTCCCCCAAGGGCGGGTTTAGTAAAGTTATCGATTTGTGCCAAAATGTTATCGGTAAAACTCGCCCCTACAGCTTGGCTTCATCGGATTTTTAGCGCCCAAGCGCAACTAAGAAACTGGCTATTTACCAAAGTAGAGTTGACTCAGTTCTGCCAAGGAAACATCATTTTCCGGTTGGGGATCACGCCAAAACGGATGAATCGGGAGTTGCGGTACTCGACGATTGGTTTTAGGTGACGATAAAATCTGCTCAATTACGTTTAAATAGCCTTGAGCCGTACTCTCCCAGGTATAGTGATTTAATACCAGTTGCTGAGTCCGACTAGAAAAACTCTGCCACTCAGATTCATTACAGATTAACCGCTCCAATCCTCGCGCCATATCCGCCGGATCATCGGGGTCAATCAAAACGCCATAGTCTTGATTATCTGTCTGTAAGCTTTCTGTAATTCCGCCATTTTGAGTAACGACAACTGGCAATCCGGCGGCGGCGGCTTCTAAGGGGGCTAAACCAAAGGGTTCAAACAGAGAGGGTAGGGCAAATACGGAGCGGCGTTGGGCTAAAAAGCGATAGGTTGCGGCTAGGGCGGGTTGATCGGGGACGCAAAAGGCGCTAATTTTGCCCCATAAGTTATGGTCATTCACCACTTCTCGGATTGGTGCTAATACCTTTTGTTCGGTTTGTTCATCCTTTACTTTCTCCTTTAGGGGATTATCTAACCCAGCCGTAATTAGCACCACATTGGCTCGTTCTTGCAAGGTGGGACTGTAGGCAAAGGCTTGCACAAGTCCCAAAAGATTCTTTTTGGGGTCTAATCGACTCGATGCCAGAATCACGGGTAAATCGCGCCGCGACTCAGCAATATCCCGCGCTAATTTATCTTGAACTAACTGATAGGTTGCCTCTTCGTTGGCAGAGCGAACCTCAGCACTAAACATAGCTGGGTCTACTCCCGGTGAAATTACCGCAAAGCGAGCATCATTATGGACATCGACAGCATCCCGATACGCCGGATGACTATATTGGTTGAAGCGTTCTTGGCGAGTATTAGTAATGTTAATCGCCGAGTGATTCATGCTTAAACGTTCGACAACCAGGCGGCGTCCAAAGAAGTAATAGTTGTTCATTTGTGCCAAATTTTCTGGCGTCACATTGAGTTTATCCATCTTTTGAGCGCCCAGGGAATGAGCGGTAAATGTGAAGGGTATACCTGTTTGCTCTTCAAGTAATAGACCCGCCAGTCCCCCGTCTGCGTAGTGGGCGGTCATGATGTCGGGAAAATCCCCCTGTTCTTGATAAAATTTGAGAAGATTAGACACCCAATCTCGAACCAAATGAGTCCAGAGTAACTCTTTGCGTAAAAATTCCTGGGGTCCGGCGGGTAAGCGGACAATCCGGACATTTTCTACACCGGGATACGCATCAAAGGGTTCAGCAAACCCCTCCCACTCTGGATCGATGATTTGACGGGTGAGAATATCAACCCGGTGTCCCTGTGCCGCGATCGCCAGGGCGACTTGCTTGACATACACCAGTTGACCGCCAAAGTCGGGATGTTCTGTAATATACCTGTCATCTGGGTCAAAGTTGCCTTGGGGGTTGAGAAAGCCAATGTACATTGTCTGAATAATGAATGATGAATGAGGGATGCAACGGATGAGTTGACATCAGACAAATGATGTCTGGATGATAAATGATAGACGCAACGGATGAGTTAACATCAGACAAAATTCCGATCAGAACGATTATCAACAACTATAAGACAACGATTATCCAAGTACATTATAGGGGCTAGATAGTATGCAATCCGGTCAAATCCGACTCAACAAGGTGACGAAAGAATGGGTGATTTATGCACCCAGTCGGCGTAAACGTCCCCAGGATTTTCAGCAACAGAGTCGCCAAAAACAAGCTTCAGGGATTCTACCTCGAGATTGTCCCTTTTGTCCCGGCAATGAACATAAATCTGAGTCAATTTTTCTGGAAATGCCCAGCCGACACCACAAAGGCTGGCAAACGCGAGTTGTACTGAATAAGTTTCCGGCGTTAACCCCCAATGAAGACAGAGAACGATCGCAGGAGGGTATTTATTTAATGATGCCCGGTTATGGTCAGCATGAAGTGATTATTGAAAGTCCTGATCATGATCAAGATCTTGCCACAATGTCAATCGAGGACGTAGAAACGGTGATTGAGACGTATCACAAGCGCTACGTCTCACTCATGCAAGTCCATAAGAATATGATGGCAATCATCTTTCGCAATCATGGGATGAAAGCGGGTGCATCGTTAAGTCATCCCCATTCTCAAATGATTGTCACGGGTATGGTTCCGCAAAATATTCGAGTGCGAGAACAAGAAGCCCAGCGATATTATGATCAATGGCAACGATGTGTGTATTGCGATATTTTAGAGTTTGAACAGCATCACCGCAGACGGGTGATTGCTGAAAATGAATCATTTCTGGCGTTTATTCCTTTTGCGGCTGATGTGCCCTTTGAAACTTGGATTATGCCAAAGGAACATGAGGCAGATTTTGGCAGTATCTCCGCTATAGAAAAATCCCATTTTGCGTTAATTCTCAAAAATGTCCTGACTCGGTTGTATGAAAAGCTAAGCGATCCCGATTATAATTATGTGATTAATACCGCTGCCCGTTACAAAGCAGAAGAACCCCAAATTCACTGGTATTGCCAAATTAGCCCTCGGCTAACGACTCCAGCCGGATTTGAACTGGGTTCTGGGATTAGTATCAATCCTTCTTTACCTGAAGTTGATGCCGATTTTTTGAATTCTTAATTGGTCGAGGGAACAGGGAACAGGGAACAGGGAACAGGGAACAGGGAACAGGGAAAATTTGAGGCTTGTTCACATTTCTTAGTACAGCGTACAAAATTTATGTCCAGGTACTTAGTTCTACAAATTCTCAGACTCTTCCTCGCGCAGTTCTCGAACGACTTCCAGACTTAATCCCGTTGTTCCCGCGATCGCTTCGTCATCCAGTAGGGTGAGTAGCTTTTTAGCAATAGCGCGTTGTTCTTCTTTTTTGCCTTCTTGACGACCTTCTTGACGACCTTCTTCCCGCGCCTCCTGCGATGCTTCTTCGGTAGCATATTTAATGCGTCCTATCTCATCTCGCAACTGCATGGCTCGACGACTGACTTCCTCGGCTTCTGCTGGTGTCAGGTTCGCTTGATTAGCTATCGTTAACGCTTTTTCTATTGCTGTAACTTCTGCCAAACTTTCGGGAATTTCTTCTAAGTCTTGAGCCTGCGTCATAAAATAAATCCATTTCTCTGCCAATGTCTGTAATTCTGGCAATTTTTTCACAAATCTCGGTAATTCCACAAAAATTAGCTGCAATTCATGTTCAGGATATTCCGATGAGCTTTCTTGGTCTTTGAACACAAAATGATGAATACATTTATGGCTTTCTTTGAACAGAATAAAATCGGTGATTGTCACGGCAATAACTGGCGTAATCTCCAGGTAATAGTCTCCTGATTCCAACTGATTAGCATAAGCTTTGCAGAGATTGTAGGTCACTCGCTTATGAAAAGCGGCTATCCGTGCGACCTGCATTTCAATGAGGACAATTTCTCCATTATTTAGAACAGCCCTGATATCCAAGTAACTATCTTTTAAGGTTTCGACTTGACCGGGATTGTAAGGGTTGACAATGGTTAAGCTAGAAATGACACTTTCCCCATTGTAGACAATTGCATTTAAGAAGCTGATGAGAATGTCTTCACTTTGGTCTGAACCAAATATTTTTTTGAAGGCATAATCAATTTTAGGGCTAATAAATTTTCTCTTAGTCATAATTTATTCCTCTTTGAAACCATAGCAATTCCAGAGTATTTATGATAAAAACAGATCAAAGATTTCGGGAATAGGGAACACCTGCAACTTTTATTGTAAGTACCTGGACATAAACGCTGTACGCTGTGCTAAGAAATGTTAACAAGCCTCAAACCCTTACTGTTGCCTGTTGCCTGTTGCCTGTTGCCTGTTGCCTGTTGCCTAATCTCAACCGTTAACTTTACTTTTGTCCGACTACTTAGTGAGAAAGTTAGTTTAGTATAGCAGGTACGGAAGAGTCTTTTTCAGGACAAACAACTGTGAATCGTGCAAAGCTAAACAATCAAAACTTTTTATTGCGTGAACATGCGGAACAACAGTTTGCCGAAGAATTAGCGGAATTGGCAAAAGCAGATAAACGCCAGCGCCCACCGAACTGGAATTTATCCCCCTGGGCAGTCACAACGTATCTATTGGGAGGTACACTAGAGAACGGGTTTGTGGTATCGCCCAAGTATATTGGCGATCGCAGACTCATTGAAATAGCTGTAGCCACCCTCACCACAGACCGCGCCTTACTCCTGATGGGGGTTCCGGGAACCGCCAAGTCTTGGGTATCAGAACATTTAGCTGCTGCTATTTCTGGGGATTCAACGTTACTGATTCAAGGTACAGCCGGAACCAGTGAAGAGGCGATTCGCTATGGGTGGAACTATGCCCGCTTACTGGCAGACGGTCCCTCGATGGAAGCGCTAGTGGCAAGTCCGTTGATGGTGGCGATGGAAGCGGGGAAAATTGCCCGTGTCGAAGAATTAACTAGGATTCCGGCAGATGTCCAAGATACGCTGATTACGATTCTCTCGGAAAAGATGCTACCAATTCCCGAATTGGGGGATGAGGTGCAAGCGATTAAGGGCTTTAATATTATCGCCACAGCGAATAATCGCGACAAGGGGGTCAATGATTTGTCTAGCGCCCTGAAACGCCGTTTTAATACTGTTGTCTTACCGTTACCTAAAACCATTGATGAGGAAGTCGAGATCGTTCAACAACGAGTCGCAAGCTTAGGACGTGCTTTAGAACTCCCGGTGCAAGCCCCTGCTTTAACCGAAGTCCGGCGGGTGGTGACAATTTTTCGAGAATTGCGTAGCGGTATTAGCGAAGATGGTAAAACTAAACTAAAATCTCCCAGTAGTACCCTGAGTACAGCCGAGGCAATTTCGGTGGTGAATAGTGGGTTAGCCCTAGCCGCCCATTTTGGCGATGGACACCTCAGCGCTGAGGATATTGCTTCGGGATTGGTGGGTGCTGTGGTGAAAGATCCGATCCAAGATACGTTAGTGTGGAACGAGTATCTCGAAACTGTGGTCAAAGAACGCAAAGACTGGACAGACCTGTATCGCGCTTGCCGAGATGTTGGATCTTAGGATCAAGTTGTTTCAGTCGGCGACTCCTGTCGCTACCATTATCTGTAGTGCTTGAGCATAAGTGAGATGTTGCCCATAGAACCTTCTCCAGATTCTCCACCCGCATCGGATCAGTCATCTACTGATGCGGTAAGTTCTGATACGTCTGATTTTCCGGAGGGACATGTTCTCATTGTTCAAGATGACCGAGGACGACATCGGTTTGTTTTAGACGGTGAACTCTATTCCATTGGCAGAGACCATGATTGTGATATTCGTCTGTTTTCACAGTTTGTCTCCCGTCACCACGCCACGTTAATGCGAGTAGAGGGTGAGGATGGGCATGATGCCTATCGCATTGTTGATGGCAATCTCAAAGGGAAGTTAAGTTCTAATGGCTTGTTAATTAATGGTCAAAAGCACCAAAGCTATGAGCTGCAAAATGAAGAGGAGATTGTCTTTGGTCCTAATGTGAAGGCGATTTACTACCGAGTGCGGCGGGATCAGGGGGAGGGTTAATTGGTCATTGGTCATTGGTCATTGGTCATTGGTCATTGGTCATTGGTCATTGGTCATTGGTCATTGGTCATTGGTCATTCGTCATTCGTCATTGGTTATTCGTCAGCGTTGGAGGACTATTTGCAGAAGTTAATCTTAATCTCAGTTTAAAAAAAACGAATTAGCCCTTGACTTTGCGGGAGATTTTAGGTACTTTTATATCATGGGAAAATGTGCCGTCCTATAGACCCCGATCAACCGTAATTCGTAGGGTGGGTTAGGCGGTAATTAATTCACAACACAAACCCTTTAATTGGCGCTTCGCCGTAACCCACCACGTTATCGAAATAATGGATTTCCCGGTAACGATATGCAGCGACTCGCCCCTACAGCCCCTACTTTTCCTAACTGAATAATATGAAGTTTAAATGCACAATAGATTAACCCTGTCCTCATCTACATAAATAACGGTTATTTTATGCCTTAAGATACAGTCTCATCTAAATCTTAAGAGTCATGGCAAGAACGGGTTGTTTTTCTTAGAGTTAGGTATAGTCAGTTTTACTGAATAGCTATCCCCATCGTCTCTAAACTTAGTTGTATCGAACCGAATCAAACAGATAGCCAGGATTAGGATGGATTTTGGGGTTTAACGTGAGATTGTAGGCATAACTTAAGCAGCAAACCTGTAGTGACTCCCTCGGCTTAGGCAAAAAAGCAGGGGCGATTGCTGCGGGTGAGTAACTTGAAACCCTACTGCACTAACAGCAGTGATTCAACTCTCTAGTGGTTGAATTCATTTCACCACTAATGGCTGTTAAAGCCATCGATATTTTCGACCTATCCCAACGGGTAAAACGTAATCTAACTCACACGGATACAACTATGACGGCTACCTATAACTTCAACCTAGTTCTCCTTTCTATTGCTATTGCCATCATTGCCTCCTACACCGCACTTGATCGGGTGGGGCGTGTCACTGTGGCAAAAGGACGGACTAGCCAGTTGTGGTTAGCTGGGGGTGCGGTGGCGATGGGGATTGGCATTTGGTCAATGCATTTTATCGGTATGTTGGCGTATAACTTGCCAATTCCGATATCATACAACCTTTCTCGTGTCTGGGTGTCGCTGCTGGTGGGAATTCTGGGTTCCGGAGTGGCGTTGTGGCTGGGTTCTCGTCCTCATATAAGGTGGCTGCAACTGCTATTAGGTAGTGTGTTTATGGGATTAGGGATTGCCGCGATGCACTATACGGGGATGATGGCAATGAAATTAGAAGCAGTTGCCGATTATAACCTGACGCTGGTGGCGGTTTCGATAGCGGTTGCGATCGCAGCCTCTTTTATTGCCTTAGGGTTAGCGTTTCAACTACGGCATATCCAGGCTGATGCGAGAATCTTACCTAAGCTGGCGAGTGCGATTGTTATGGGTTTAGCGATTTCGGGGATGCATTATATCGGCATGGCGGCGGTTCGCTTCCAAGGGACAGATTCCATTGTTCTGCCTTCATCCTCAATGATTGATAACCTGTGGCTGGCTCGATTTATCGCCGTGGCGACGTTGTTTATCTTAGCATTACCCCTAATTGTCTCCTTATTTGATCAACGCCTGAATGTGGAGAAGGCAAAAGCTGAAACCTTGCGCCAAAGTGAAGAACGGTTTCGGGCGTTGCTGCAAAATGCTTCTGATTTCATCACCGTGGTGACAGGCGAGGGGATGATTCGCTATACCAGTCCCTCTTTACCGCGTGTGTTGGGGTATGACACGGAGGATTGGCAAGGTAAAACCATCGGGGAATTTGTCTTAAATGACGATAATCCCATCGCTGATAGTCTGTTAACCCAAGCCCTGGATTCCCCTAACGCTAATGTAACCGTTGAATTACGATTACCCAACGCCTCAGGTGAGGTGCGCGAGTTTGAAGTCATCGCCAATAACCTGTTGCGTCTGCCGAGTGTGGCGGGAATTGTCCTCACCTATCACGATATTACCGACTGTAAGCAGACGTTTCAGGCACTGCAAGCGTCGGAACAGGAAGCTCATTCCCTTGCCCAACGGGAAGCTTTACTCAATTATCTAGGGCGAGAGATTCGCAATTCTTTGGATGTGAATACAATTCTAGACACGGCTGTTTTCTCGGTTCGCAGCTTGTTAAATCTCGATCGCTGTCAATTCCTCTGGCGTACCCCAGACGGTGGAAAACCCAGTATCGCCATTACTCATGAGGCGCGAAAATCGGGTTTACCCAGTCGCGTCGGGTACTACTCGAATCCAGAAGTCATCTCTTTGATCCAATCCATCCAGGATTTAGAGATGATTCAGATTAATGATGTCACCAAAGACCCAGACTTGAATACCGCTCAACGCCAACTCCTAACTCGGTCTCAGGTTACAGCGCAACTGATTCTCCCCCTGAAAACGAATTCCGGTCAAATTGGTGCTTTAGTTTGTACTGATTACCGAGAACCCCATACCTGGAGTCAGAGTGAAGTCGAACTCCTGACGGCGGTTGTCGATCAACTCGCGATCGCGATCGACCAAGCCCAACTTTATGCTTCTGCCCATAGCACCGCAACCACGGCGACGGCGCAAGCGAAGGAATTGCAGCAAACTTTGCAGAAGTTACAACAAACTCAGGCGCAATTGATTCAAAGTGAAAAGATGTCCAGCTTGGGTCAAATGATTGCCGGGATTACCCATGAACTGAATAATCCGGTGTCGTTTATCTATGGGAATATTAAACCCGCTCATCAATATGCTCAAGACTTGCTGCGGCTATTAAAGCTTTATCAGCAGTATTATCCAGAACCCCCGGCGGCTATTCAGGAACAAGCTGAGGCAATGAATCTGGAGTTTGTGATCCAAGATTTTCCCAAACTCTTAGGGTCTTTAAAAATGGGGGCGGTGCGTATCCGGGATTTAGTCAAATCTCTGCGGAATTTCTGCCGCTTGGATGAGGCGGATGTGAAGCCAATGGATATCCATCAAGGAATTGAGAATACGTTGCTGATTTTGGGTAACCGACTCAAAGCCAAGGAGAATCATGCTCCTATTGAGATTATTAAACAGTATGGTCAATTGCCCCAGGTGGAGTGTTATGGGGGGCAATTAAATCAGGTGTTTATGAATCTCCTGGATAATGCGATTGATGCCCTGGATGATCAATCCCCGCCATTACAAATCACGATTAGCACCGAGGTTCTGGAAGAGACGGATCAGGTACGGATTCGGATTCAAGATACGGGTTCAGGTATCCCTGAGGATGTTAAAACTCATTTGTTTGATCCGTTTTTCACGACTAAACCCGTGGGTCAGGGTACGGGGTTAGGATTGTCGATTAGTTATCAAATTGTCGTGGAAACACACAAGGGTACATTACAGTGTTTCTCCCAACTTGGCGAAGGAACAGAGTTTTGTATCGATATTCCCATTTCTCAAACTCAAGGTAGAAATCTTGGTGATTCAGTATCCCCGAAACCGTTACGGGAAACCTGTGAAGTTTAATTGTCCTTTGTTTCCGAATGACGAATGACCAATGACTAATGACTAATGACCACTTAGAGGTTGCATCTATGAAGATATTACTTTTAGCCACAGCATACAATAGTTTAACCCAGCGCACTCATTTAGAGTTGGCGTATCGGGGTGATCAGGTTTCGATTGAATTAGGCTTAAATGACGAGGTAATGATTGAAGCCGTGGAACTCTATCAACCGGATTTAATCATTGCGCCAATGCTGAAACAGGTGATTAATGTTAGCCTTAGCCGCCGATAAGGTTTATGCCCGTCGGGGGATTGTTTTAAATCCGCATTATAAGCGCATGGGATTATATGGATCAGAATATTGGACGTATTCTCTCCCCAAGCGAGTGGGTTCTCAAAAAGCCTGGGAATTGACGGATATTTGTATGCCCATGGGAACTAAAGTTGCCCAGAAAATCGGACTGATTGATCAGGCGTTTGCGGATCAACCGGACAGTTTTCGCCAGCAGATTCAATTCGTCGCTGAAGAATTTGCTCACCATCCCGCTTATGGGCAACAATTAGCGCTGAAGCATGAACAACGGCAACGGGATGAACGGTTTAAACCCTTAGCGGCTTATCGAAATGAGGAGTTAGCTCAAATGAGACGCAATTTCTATGATTTTGAGCAATCTTATCATCAACAGCGGTATAATTTTGTCTATAAAGTTACGGCGTCCCAGACACCGCGTCATTTAGCAATTCATCGTCAGAGGGCGGATTCGCAAAAGGTATGTTCGCTGATTTTTGCACAATGAAAGAGTTAATCTACGGCTTGCTCGGCATGATTTGGTAAGGGCGTATGTCTATTTGCTCATCGTGATTTGGTAAGGGCGCATGTCTATGCGCCCCTACAAGGTTTCCAACTAATCCGATTTAACCCAGTCGGTAGGGGTTGATTTCTTACAAGAGGAAGGTATCACCTATGATCTGTTTTGAAAGGGGATCAGTATAAGTAAAACTTTATAGTCTGTCGGTTAGCCTTTTAAATCTGTCAAGTAAAGCAAATGATACGTTTTCTGTTAAGGAATGTGAACACCTAAAAAACAACTGGAAACCCTTATCTTGCCGTTGTGCCGGGACTGTAGTATGATTTGTGAAGATAAATTAAACATGAGACGTTGGGTTTATATTCGCTTTTATCAATAAATTGAGTCAAAAAATCCTCCAATAGCTGATTATGCCAACAATCGGGCAGTTTTAAGGATCAAGCACTACAAGTATTACACGCCGATCTCAATGACATAATTTTGGCAACGCCATCCGTGGCTGATTTGACAAAAAAAACGCTATATGCAGGGGAGTCAGACTGAGAAATGAGCATCCATATCTTTGGCATACGTCATCATGGACCCGGATGTGCGCGATCGCTCTGTCATGCTCTGCACAATCTCAAGCCGGATATCCTTTTAGTTGAAGGTCCCCCGGATGGGGATGGGATGCTCCCGTTAGTTGCCCATCCCCAGATGCAACCGCCTGTAGCGTTATTGGTTTATAGACCCGACCAGCCCCAGAAAGCCGTGTATTATCCTTTTGCTATTTTTTCCCCAGAATGGCAAGGGATTGATTATGCCTTAACTCAAGGGATTCCGGTGCGGTTTATGGATTTGCCTTTGGTGCATCAGTTGGCAGAGGGAGATGGGGAAGCAGGGGAAGCCGGGGAAGCCGGGGAAGCAGGGGAAGCAGGGGAAGCGGGGGAAGCAGGGGAAGCAGGGGAAGCGGGGGAAGCAGGGGAAGCAGAGGGAGCAGGGGAAGCAGGGGAAGCGGGGGAAGCAGGGGAAGCAGAGGGAGCAGGGGAAGCAGGGGAAGCAGGGGAAGAGGATGAGATTTACTATGATCCTTTGGGTTATTTGGCAAGAATTGCTGGGTATAGTGATGGGGAACGCTGGTGGGAACAGTTAGTTGAACATCGCCAGGAGAGTACGGATGTATTTGAAGCGATTTTAGAAGCAATGACGGCGTTGCGTCAGGATGTACCCCCCAGAGATGATCCGAGGGAAGCGCAACGGGAAGCCTATATGCGGAAACAGATTCGGGCGGCGCAAAAAGAAGGATTTCAACGCATTGCTGTTGTCTGTGGTGCATGGCACGCTCCTGCTTTGGTGGATATGCCTGCGGCGAAAGCGGATAATGCGTTGCTGAAAGGATTGGCGAAAACGAAAGTGGAAGCCACTTGGATACCTTGGACTTATGGGCGACTGGCATTGAAGAGTGGCTATGGGGCGGGGATTGAATCGCCGGGTTGGTATGGTCATTTGTGGGATTGTTATCAGGATGGGGGAGATGGGGGAGATGGGGAAGCAGAGGAAGCTGGGGGAGCTGGGGGAGCAGAGGGAGCTGGGGGAGATAGGGGAGATGGGGGAGATGGGGGAGATGGGGGAGATAGGGGAGATAGGGGAGATAGGGGAGATAGGGGAGATAGGGGAGATAGGGGAGATAGGGGAGATGGGGGAGTTGATTCAAGTCTGAGTCAGGGCGGGTTTTGTACCAACGTTACTATCAATCGCGACAAGAAAGTCCCTAAACCCGCCCCTACAGATACGTCAGGACACATATCAAAACTCAACAATCAACAATCTGCGATCGCGATTCGGTGGTTGATTAAGGTGGCGCAGTTGTTGCGTCAGGAAGATTTAGATGCCTCATCTGCCCATATTATTGAAACGGTACGGTTAGCGGAATCTTTGGCAGCATTGCGCGATCGCGCGTTACCGGGTTTGCTGGAGTTAAATGAAGCGACGCAAACCGTTCTATGTTTTGGCTCTGATCTACCGATGGGTTTAATTCAGGATCAACTGATTGTGGGTGAACGATTGGGAGAGGTTCCCGATGATACGCCCATGGTTCCCTTACAACGAGATTTACAGCAGCAGCAGAAACGCTTACGCCTCCGGGCTAATCCCACCGAGAAACAGTATGAACTCGATTTACGCAAAACAAATGACTTAGCGCGATCGCATCTTCTCCATCGTCTCAATTTACTCGGTATTCCTTGGGGGATACGACAATCGACAAGGGGGAAAGGAACCTTTAAAGAAGGATGGCGGCTGCAATGGCATCCAGAATTTGCGGTGAAACTCATCGAAGCCGGGATTTGGGGGAATACGATTGATGCAGCAGCGACGGCGTATGCCCGAAATCAGGCACAACAGGCGCAAGCGCTACCCAGTCTGACTCAGTTAGTCGAAACGGTTTTATTGGCAAACTTACCTGATGCGTTACCCGAAGTGATGCATCGCCTGCAAACTGAAGCCACCCTGAATCGAGATGTCGCCCAATTAATGGAAGCGTTACCCCCATTAGCGCAGGTATTACGCTATGGCAATGTCCGCCAAACTGATACTCGGATGATTACCTCGGTGGTGGATGGGTTGGTGACTCGGATTTGTCTGGGTTTACCCTTAGCTTGTGCCTCTCTGGATGATGAAGCGGCGCGACATATCGATCAGCGTATCCAACAAATGAATTACGCGATTTCCCTGTTAAATAATCCTGACTATAAACAATCCTGGCAACAGGTATTATGGCAACTGGCAGATCAAGCCAACCTGCATGGGTTACTCGCGGGTCGAAGTTGTCGATTATTATTAGATGCTGGGGTATTTAAGGGAAATGACGCCTCCCGTCGGTTAGAATTTGCTCTATCTCACGCCAGTGAACCTCCCCAAGCGGCGGCTTGGATAGAAGGGTTTTTACAGGGGAGTGGATTGTTACTCGTGCATGACCATACCTTGTGGCAGATAATTGATGATTGGGTTACTCAGCTTCCGGGGGAAACCTTTACCGAGATATTACCCTTATTACGTCGCACCTTTGCCAGCTTTTCTACGGCTGAACGCCGCCAAATCGGTGAACGAGTTAAACGGGGAACCTCTGTTGAGACACCAGGGATAGGGGAAGAGGAATTGGATGGCGATCGCGCGAATGCGGTTTTGCCGATTGTGGCGCAATTGTTAGGTGTTAGATAAGTCGGTAGTGGCGTGGCACACCTTAATTGGTGGATTAGCATCGTAGGGGCGCACCGACGTGCGCCCAATTTCACCGTCAAATCTATCCCACAATTTTAGACAAATGACAAATGACCAATGACCAATGACAAATGACGAAGGACAAATGACGAATGACTTATTCCCGATACAAAAATAACTCGTCCTCCATTTGTTGCTGCACCTCAATATTCACCTCATCACTGCTCCTTAAACAATCCACCACTAATTGATTCGCATCATAATAATCCCACAGCGATCGCGTCTGGTTTCTGCTAAACTGCCACTCATGTTCCCCTTGGTCATGTTGTCCCATCAAAAAGCCAACTCGTTTGATCCAAGAGTGACGATGATTAAACCACCACGAGTTCAACATCTCCCCATTGGATTGAAACTGAAACACCGGATCGAGTAAAGTTGTTAGCGATCGCGCTAATGTACCCAGACGCTCAGGATCAACCGCTAGGTAAAATGCCAGACTATACTCTAAGATAGCGTTGAGGATTAACGCTCGGTATAACGGCGGCGGTAAAGACGTTGGGGGTAAATAATCCTCCACCTTAAACGCTAAGGCTTCCGGTACTGTAAATTTGGCGTCCAATTTTTGGGGTAAGGACAAGCAGGAGGGTAATTGCTGCAACGGTGGCGGTTCCAACGGTTGATCAAGCCGAGAGGAATTGAGTGTCTGGGTTAAGCCTTGATCTAAAATTAAAGCCAGGGCAAAATTAAAGGCACGCACGGCGGCTGACTTGTGGGATAATGGGCTAGATTTCGATTGATGGTCTATCCAGTTCACGAATTGCCCTAATCGCTGATCCGGTATCAATAACTGATCCACCTCTTGTTTCATCGCCTGGATTAATTGTTCAGGGTGACGCAATAGAGTGACAGTAAATAAAAATACCTCTCGCCAAGATTGTTCGGTCAAGTGAGTGACTAATTCCGCGATCGCGTCAGGATTCTGATTCGTTTTCGTGGTAAACTCTCTAGCGGTGAGGTATTGCTGAAGACTCCAATTCGCAAAGGAATAAACTCGCCGCGATCGCTCTACCAATACTCCATGGTGACATTCAATCGCTTTTAAAATCCCTTGACTCTGTACTTGTAAACCAACCGGATCAACATCTTGATAATCCGGGATTGTTCGCAGATAGTCACCAATATAGTGTTCCACCTGAGATTTGGCAAAGCAATACCGCTGTTGGGTAAAGGTAACAGACGCCACTTGATCCAACAACTTCAACCGATTCACCAAAGACAAGGGTTGTTCAGCCGAATCTCGCTCAACCCCTTTGCAATCATCCCATTTCTGGAGCAAAATATCCAATCCTTCCTGATATAGCCTAGCCTGTTGGCAAGGAAAACGGGCTTGGGATTGGAAGACATGACAGATGAAACTGAGAAATAGAGGGGTTCTCGCCATGTCCTGAATCGTCCGGTTTTCCGGATACTCCAGTTGTACCCTAAACTCAGCCGCTTTCGCTAACCCCCTCTCCCAATTCGCACCAGCCACCGCCACAAAGTACTTCTGGGCAAAATCGCCTATTTGAGTCAGCGTCCAATTGGCAAGTTCCACCTCAGTAAATCCACCAAACCGATACAAATCCGCCCCAGTGCGACAGGTGATCACATAGCGATTTTTAGGATAACGATAACAGAACCACCGCAGTTTGTTGAATAGGGAAAAACGCCTCGATGGGGATACCTCATCCCAGCCATCTAGCAAAATCAGCAGTTTTCCCGCTTGGAGTAAGGTGTTCACCTGATCCCCAGAGATACCGCGATCGCGAAACTCTTGGCAGATATAATCCAGTAAGCTTAGAGTATTGGCATCTTGCACCAAATCCCTCCATTCAATATAAATCGGCACCTGATCCGCCGCAAATTTGCCGTGATTACACTGAGTCGCCACATACTGCAAAAACGTCGTTTTACCCGTTCCCGGTTTCCCCCAAAGGATTAGGTTGGTTGGTCTTGCCAATATCTCCATTGCCAACACTCGTTCCGGAGAGGTTCCATCCGGACTCAACCCATAACCCCTCTCCCGATTCACCTGAAAATGTCGCCGCCAATCCGCCAAGTCGAACCAGCATCGGTTGGGGATATCTTGCCAAACCTCCACATCAATATAAATATCCGCTAAGGAAATCGGTTTCGGCACATCCCATAACGGCACAGTACCCAATTGAGTCTCAATCTGATCCTGGCAGCAAGCACGAACCTCAGCAACTAAGGCATTGAGTTCCACAGGCTGATTTGCCGCAGGATGCATCGGTTGGGATCGCCTCTCGTCTGGAACCTGAGTCGCCACCTCTTGCCAGGATAAATCCAGTTGCAAGCAAATCTCAATGAAAATCCGTCGCTCAACGGGACGACCTGCAAAAAATTTACTGATGGATTGGCGAGTCTTAATCCCAACTTTTTTCGTCAGCACTTGATGAGTCCACTGTTTCCGCGCCATGGCTTCTTTGGCTTGGACGATACCCTGTGCATTTGCCGAAAGCGATCGTTTACTCATATCACACCTTAACCCTTCTCGAACACCGATTCCGCGATCGCATCCTGTTGGGGAGGTTCTGAAAAAACGGTAACACCGCTATACAATAATCTCTTTGTTGATGTTGAATGAACGCGACAAGATGCATCTCAACATCCAATCTGGTTCTCCTCAACTGGGATGACTGAATTGGTAGTCGATGAACCTGAATTCAGTTATTTGATTGGCGCTACCGATTTAGGTGATATAGAAAAAACACACCAAATCGTACCAACTTATACATATTGACCATAAATCTCAACGCGATGTTGATATATCACCCTATAGACTAGGATAAAGCTTCTCAAACTAGAGCCTAGCATAAGTTTACCTAAAGTATCATTTTGTTATATTCATTAAAGAAAATAAGCAAATAATTAAGTTATGCAAAAAAGCACAAACACAAACCTTTCTGATTTAAATCATACAAATTCAAATCAACAAAAACATTGACGAACTCCGGGGATCGTGTAATCTATGAAGTAGATAAGAATTACAAGTTTCCCAGCTTTTGAAAAATGAGAAGGTAGGTTTTCAGAAAATGGAACTCTTGCAACAGGTAAGACTCACTGACTTCCCCCAAACTAACTTGAGTCACTTAAAATATGGATTTACCTATAAAATCTCCCAAGAGCTAGAAGAGCAGATGCTCTTGATCAAGATTTTCCTCAAACTCCTAGAAGACTCCCAGGGACACCTGAGCGACGATCAACAGTTAGAGTATCTGCAAATGATTCAAGACTCGGTACACCAGATGACTCAAGCCTTACAGGAGGCGATCGAGGATTTTGTCGCCGAAACTGGTTAACCTTTAGTTAACCAGCCGTCTGATAACATTGAGGGAGATAATCATGATATGAACTTAAAAACAGAACAGTCTTTAGAAATCTTGTCCAAACTGGGATTAGCCTATTGGCTGGAAGTGATTACCCATGATCCTTGGTGTGTTTACTACTTTGGTCCCTTTGGCACAATCCAAGACGCTGAATTATCCCAGCACGGTTATCTGCAAGATATTCTCGAAGAAAGCGCCCAACTCATCAGCATAACCATCAAACAATTTCAGCCTCACACCCTAACCATTTTTGAAGATAGTCTGGTTTGAGATTGGGGTAAACCTGAGTCATTTGTCTCTGGATTTATGGCATTAATTCCTGTTTAAACATGAGGTGAGCGGGTTAAAACGACAGTATCCTTTTACTGTTTTTATAACCCAATCATTTTTTCTTTAATTAACCCATAGACGTAGATTGCTTCTTTTTTGGAAGCGAGTATGACGATTTTCATCGTTAACCTTAATTTTGTCTGACTACTTATAGACACGAAATGCTGTGTCTAGTCAAGACAATTTTGGGGTTAAAGTTCAACGACTGAATCGATGTCCTTGACTTGTGTTACAACCTAAACACCTGAATCGACTTTGACGTTATAACCATGAGCAACAATGTGCCAGTCCAAACCCGCCTCTTGAAAGTCATTCAAGAAGAAATTGAAAACGCCTTAGACGCTTATCCGAACAAGTTTTGCCGAATTTTTTTTACCTGTCCCAACCTACGCCATGACTTACTCGGCTACGTTTTGTGTAAACTATCGAATGATCCCCAAGCTGTTGCGGTTAAACAAGGCAAAAAACTGTGCAGTAAGCATACGTTTCCCTATTATTCGTTGGAAATGCGATTACACCTGGAATCGTATATTCGTGAAGGCATGAATTGTTTATTGTCAGATAGCTACCACGGTTTCAATTTCGGGAATAGGGAATAGGGAATAGGGAATACTCTTTTTTCCCTTCTACTTTCATTGAATTCTTTTTTAATCAACCCATTTTAATCAAATCATGAGAACCATCAACTATGCAGTATCAATCTGTCGTCATTGCGGTCACTATCAACTTCAAAAAGGCTGGGGAGGTTACTGTCAACAGCTAGGCGTGGCTGTACAGGGAAAATGGAAAGCTTGTCCTTTAGCCATTTCCCCCTTTGTCACCTGTGCTGAACACCTCGATGGGGTGGACTGTGGCTTAATGCATCGATAATTAGTTCCTTCCTGTGGTATCACTTCCCATGTTTAATTCCTTACCGACTGAATACACCAATCGAATTCTCTGCTACTATACAAATACCAGTAAACAGATTCAGATCATTCGGATCACTGATATTCCCAATTGGTACTTTGAACGAATTCTATTTCCCCAACAGCGCCTCCTGTTTGAAGCAATTCCCCACGCTCATTTAGAAGTCTATAAAAAGAGATTTGGCGTGGCAGATTTAGCGGCTACGATTCTGTGCGATTTTTTGCAAGTGCAACAGGAAACGGAAACGCCTTCTCCTTTATATAGTGCTACGCGCTAGGCAATAGGCAATAGGCAATAGGCAATACTTGTAGTGCGAGCATCTTGCTCGCTACTGAGTCGTCTAATTTGAACTTGCTGCACAACTTCCAAACCCTTAGCTATCAATGCTTTGAGTGGCATTGACATTGGCTCATCTTCAAGAAAATGGGGTAAAACCCTTTCATACCCTTGCACCGCCATCAGGGAAAATGTATCATTGCTCCCCCAGCTTCCCCAGCTTCCCCAGCTTCCCCAGCTCCCCCAGCTTCCCCAGCTCCCACAAGACTTATTCAGCAGACCCTAATTCTGCATTACTCCGTCAATTCCCCCCGCATCACAGTAACCGCTTGTCCGCCCAAAATGACGCGATACGTTCCTTCGGAACAGGCTCCGCCAACGCTCCCGGTATACTTTACCTTGACTACCCCGCCTCGATGGGAGGCTTGATAGGCTAAGAACTCATCTTGATTCATGCGATCGCGCCAGAACGGTGCTAGACAACAATGGGCTGCACCCGTCACCGGATCTTCGTCAATCCCTAACCCCGGTGCAAAGAAACGAGAAACAAAATCATACTCTGAACCTGAATCAGTCTGACTGGTAACAATTACCTCAGATATCGGTAAGGTTTTAAGTAAGCCAAAATTGGGCTGTAGATGTCGCACCATCTCTTCCGATTCCACTTCCACCAAATAGCCCAAAGAATTCTGCCAAACGGACTGAATCGGTACACCTAACGCTGACGCAAGGTTTGGGGGGGCGGTTGTAGGTTGGGAATGATTCACCGGGAAATCTAACTCAATCCATTCACCCTGACGCTGGGCGATGAGTATGCCGCTTTTGGTATAAAAATGAGCGGGTTTCTCCGGGGACAGATGACCCTCTGACCACAAAACATGGGCGCTAGCTAAGGTAGCGTGACCACAAAGGGGGACTTCTACTGTCGGAGTAAACCAACGCAGATTAAACCCATCCTCTTGCGGAACCAAAAAGGCAGTTTCCGACAGATTCATCTCCTGTGCCACATTCTGCATCCAGCGATCCGGTTGGGGAGTCGGTAAAACACAGACAGCGGCTGGATTACCCGTAAATGGAGTGCAGGTGAAGGCATCAACTTGAATGATTGGCTGGTTCATAGTTTCTCAATCTCTTCCCTAGTCAGTCCTGTTGCTGCTGTGATGGTATCAAGATCAGTCCCTTGTTGTTTTAATAGTCTGGCTATGTTAACCTTCTCTTGCTGTTTGCCTTGCTCCATGCCCTCTTGGATACCTTGCTCCATACCCTCTTTCATCCCTTTCTCCATGCCCTCTTCTAAACCCTCCAATCTTCCCTCTGAGCGGGAACTTTCGATTAGACTGATTTCATAGCGCCGATTTTCCATAAATCTCAGGTAGTTGGCTCTTTCTGCTTCACTCAAACTATCGACGAGTAAGTTTTCCTTCGCTTCCGCTAAACCTTGGGCAGTAAACTCATCTTTGATTTGGCTCTTTTTCAAGAAATATATCCATTCATCTAGGGTATCCTTCGCTACCTCGTTAAAGTTGTTGACTTTAATCACATAATACTCTGGAAAAACCTCATAGACATCTTGGATATTAAACAGTTTCCGCTGGTTGATTGATAGCCCCAACCTGTCTTCTATATGCAAGCCCCGAAACTCTAATGTCCCGTGGTAAATATAATCATCTCCTTGTCCCAGCGAAAAGTAGACGATATTCACTGAATAGACTTTCTTGACGTTGCCGTAAGGTTCTCCTTTTTCCAGAAAGTCGGTAATTAATCTGGATGTGCCATAGAGCATCCGATGAAAATAATCTTGTTCTGTACTATTTTGCACCTCGATGAGAATTAATTCTCCCTGGTCATTTTCGGCGAGAATATCGACTCGATTTAGCTTATCTTCCTCGGCTTGTTGATTGCTTTCACCTTCGAGTATGGATTGAATCGTGATCGGTTTCCTCAACAACTCGCTTAAGAAACCTGCCAAAACACCGTAATTGGCTTTGTTTCTCAGTAATTTTTTAATCGCCCAATCAAATCGGATGTGGGTTTGGGGCATAAGGGCATTGATGAGAACGTCTACTGCATCTATTTTGACAGATTTCGTCTTAATCTTTCAAGATAAGCGTCTCAAGTCTTATGTAATGCGAGCATCTTGCTCGCTACCCATTCCCAATTTAAATGCGTGACAGCTTAGGCTAATTGCGCTACAATTTCTCAATCTCTTCTCTAGTCAGTCCAGTTGCTGCTGTGATTGTGTCAACATCAGTCCCTTGTTGTTTTAAAAGTCTGGCTATGTTAATCTTTTCCTGTTGTTTGCCTTGCTCCATGCCCTCCTTGAGTCCCTCTTCTAAACCCTCCAATCTTCCCTCTGAGCGTGAACTTTCGATTAGGCTGATTTCATAGCGCCGATTTTCCATAAATCTCAGGTAATTGGCTCTTTCTTCTTCACTCAAACTATCGACGAGTAAATTTTCCTTCGCTTCCGCTAATCCTTGAGCAGTAAATTCATCTTTGATTTGGCTCTTTTTTAGAAAATATATCCATTCGTCTAAGGTATCCTTCGCCACCTCGTTAAAGTTGTTAACTTTAATCACATAATACTCTGGAAAAACCTCATAGACTTCTTGGATATTAAACAGTTTCCGCTGGTTGATTGATAGCCCCAACCTGTCTTCTATATGCAAGCCCCGAAACTCTAATGTCCCGTGGTAAATATAATCATCTCCTTGTCCCAGAGAAAAGTAGACGATATTCACTGAATAGACTTTCTTGACGTTGCCGTAAGGTTCTCCTTTTTCCAGAAAGTCGGTAATTAATCTGGATGTGCCGTAGAGCATCCGATGAAAATAATCTTGCTCTGTACTGTTTTGCACTTCAATGAGAATTAATTCTCCCTGGTCATTTTCGGCGAGAATATCGACTCGATTTAGCTTGTCATCTTCGGCTTGTTGATTGCTTTCACCTTCGAGTATTGATTGAATCGTGATCGGTTTCCTCAATAACTCGCTTAAGAAACCTGCCAAAACACCGTGATTGGCTTTGTTTCTCAGTAATTTTTTAATCGCCCAATCAAATCGGATGTGTGTTTGGGGCATAACGGCATCGATGGGAACGTCTACTGCATCTATTTTAATTTACTGAAGCCTAGTTATTAAGTCGCCGCGTCGAAAGGTTGCAGATAGCTGCTGCAAGGAAATCTCCTGTCTACCATAAAGCTCATGAAGCGCATTTTGAATATCCTGTACTGAGGCGTTGAAATAAGTTTCGCTATTTTGTGCAATAAGCTGTTGAGCAGTTGGGAAATTTTGATGGCTAATATCTCTCATGTTAATCCCCAGCTCAGCAAGGATTTTTCGCCCCATCTGCATAGCAATAAAGCATGAAGCATAGCGAACGAAATCCGGGTCAGTAGGCTCTGGTCGTTTGCGGCGATTTTCTGCGATTCTGTATAGTTGCACAGCAATTATAACCTGTGAACCGTTCAACTGATCCGTGAATATTGAATCATACAGTTTGCCAAAATGTTCACGAGAGAAGAATTTAGCCTGATGCGGTTTTTTTCTCCAGACAGATAGTACGGCTTCAGCCGCTACTCCTGAAGTAATATCTGTAGAGCGGGTACTTGTATCAGAGCGCTTACGCCGATAATTAAATCCTAATTGCTGAATATCCATCTCTAATCTTTGCTGACGTTCATCATTAGCGCGTAAGTCTTTGAGATCTACTGGATTTTGGCTATTCGTGGCATAAGTAATTCTTGTAACTAAGTCTTCATTTTCACGAGGCAATTGATAAAGCCGAAGAAGAACATAAGCTTGAGCATTTTGATGAAGTAAATCCGGTTCCTGCAAAGTTTTGAATATGGTCATGCATGTCTGACCACCGTTAATGATTTGCAAATTTTCGACACGCACCTGATAATCACCATCTTGTAATGCGTTATAGGAAAAATTGTCACACGTTAAAGTTATGCCATTATTGTAAAAGTAGAAATTATTTTTTTCCTGACTGGTTAAAGTATGGCGAATACCTTCGTTAACACGATTACCCTGTAAGCCTAAATAGCGACGAATATTACGCTCTAATAATCGTTCGCCATGCCGAGCAATGAGAGTTGCAATCTCAGTTACTGAAATTCTTCCTACCAGTACTCGGCTAAACTCCATATCTTCAACTATAGCTTTTCCACTTAGCTGCAAAGTATCTTTTACTGGTCTAGTAGCTTGAAGGATTTGGACTAAGCGCTCGTGATTGACGTGTTCCCATGTCACCTGATCGCCGAAACCAGTACGTTCAATAGCTTCCTGAGCAGATTGATTCCACTGCAGTCCATTATTACAGGCTAGTGCTCGAACTTGGGGAATATAGCCATCTTGAATTAAGCTACGAGCTTCTTCCACCTTGGTAAGTAGTCGTTGATTGATATGTTCTAATCTAGCTGCTGGATTAAACAAATACTGAATGGCATTTATTAAACTCTCTATGCCTTGCTCAGGAAAATTCGAGTCTCCTGCTAGATTATTCTTATATTTTGCTTGAAATAAAGTAACAGTAAATTCACCATCATATTCTTCAGAAATATGCATGGCATCTACTCCAAAGTCACCACCTCCTTCAGTCAGGCAATCAAAAGCATTATCGTTCTCTAAATCTAAGATGGTTTTAACACAGAGATAAGCAAACGCTAAAGACTTGAGTCTGCTTTGATCGTTTATGCGTAACTCTTCAGCAGCCTTTTGACGGATATCGTTAACAACTGATGCTAAACGTTGATCAATAATAGATGCGTTGATATTCATGCAGTAGCTACCTATTCTGTCCAATACGAAGTCTGGAGTCTAGTGGGTCATAAGGGAAAAGTACAGGATTGGATGCAGGGCGAAGAACTGTTTTGAGGCTAGCATACAATGCCAAACTTTATTGAAGCGGCGATGCTCGCCTAGTCAACCCTTACTACTCAACCGTTCTAGCATAAATTCCTTGGGTAGGCGATCGCACTATACTAAGAACTATACTAAGAACTGTTAACAAGTCTCAAACCCTTACAAGGGATATAGCTTGCTTCTCAAGGGCAGCGAGTTCCCCACAGTTAACTTTCATTGCCCCACCGTACTTATCATTTCACCTTTTTTTCACGTTTTCTCTCTAAGCTTGCGGATGGGTGAAATAAGGAATGAGCTTTAGTTTGATAGAGTCATCTCCTTGCTTAGAAGTCAGATATCAATCGGTTATACAGGGTCACAGCAGCAAAAATGCTTGTCATTGTTGAACCCTAATGATTTGAGCCTGAAGGGGTATAAGTCTCCCGGTGAAGGTAGGTAGTGCATCGCGGCAAAAATACTTGAGCAGCTTCGTAGAGACGATGAAGCTGGGGGAGCTGAGGGAGCTGGGGGAGATATTAGCTGTTCAGTTATTTCTGCCTTCTTGCAGTAGTTAGGTATTAGGTGAGTGTTAGATTGTAGTGGGAGCGTCTCCCTAGCGATTTGGGAGATTTGATCTCTTTTAACTTAAAAGATGGTCAATCAGCTTGCCGCTTGATGATGGGACTTTAATAATTTCTTTACAGTCTCGACAATTTCTTGGGGATGACAAGGCTTGGCTAGGTAAGCATCCGCGCCTTGCTTCATTCCCCAGTAGCGGTCAAAATCCTCTTTTTTCGCGGAACACATTAACACCGGAATATTCTCAGTCTCAGGTTCCGATTTCAGACGACGACAGACTTCATAGCCATTCATCCGGGGAAGGACAATATCCAAAATCACCAAATTTGGGTGAAATTGCTGAATTTTCTCCAGCGCCTCCACACCATCCCCAGCCACAATCACTGTCAGCCCTACACGCTCAAGCAGCTTAGAGAGCAAATGTTGTTGGGTGAGATCGTCCTCTACGACTAACACTGTACTCATAACAACCTATACCTACTATGGCTCTCTAGCTTTTAGGTATTATAACATTTACTCTGAGCGACAAAATATCGTCATAAGGCTGATTTCGGGTTACTCAAGTTCCGCAATCTGGCTGAATTTGGGAGTGCAGGGTGCAGGAATGATCGTGACGTACCCTGCACCGCTGTTCCTTCGCTTCTCTCAGGAGGATAAGGGAGATGGGGACGTTCCAGACGTAGCCGACTACATCTGGAACAGTCACTCAGGCATCCGTCAAAAACTTAAGATTACCGAATCGGCGGACAATTCAAATCAATTAAATATCCCCCTGCCTCAATCACAAAATCATCGAAATCATCATCATTGCCAACTTCTACCCGTCCCCCATCTTCCCAAGACACGCGACTTCCTGTAATGTTACCCTTTCTCCCCCCGTCCAAACGACCATTAAACTGAGCCAAGTTTTGGGTCGAAACAATACGACGTCGGGTTTGACCCGTAGGACTTACGGATTCGAGAAAGAAAACATAGCGGTTATTGGCTTTAAACATAAACTCGTTGAATTGATTTGATATCGTTCCCCCCTCAACTGTTCCGACAAAATCCGCTTGCGTCCCCAGATCATTTTGACCAGGAGAGGTTTGTATCGGCTGGTTTGTGCCAAAAGCATCATAGGGTTTGACCTCCTGAAACAGAATCGTTTCTTCCCCGGTTGTTTCATTCCGTACACCAAAGGCGGCTTGGTATGATCCATGAGATTGCAGGAATTCAAATTCCACAATCGTATCCTCTGGGAATTGCACTGCCCGATTATCAAAGATATCCTGAGCTTGCACAGACGTTGCCAAGGTACTCATTAATCCAGTCGCGATCGCGCCAATGAACCAAGATTTGCTGTAGAGTTGTCTCATTGCGAATTATCCTTATTATCAAAACCCTGTTCTTGAGCGAAGCGAAGGATAAAAATTTAATCCTTTACCACGCCAACAGCGCCAGATTTGACCAAGAACATGTCGCATCTAATCCGGTAATCTGAATCATCTTTTAGCTTCAGTTCTCAGTTGTTCTAACGCTGACAAGCAACAGGTACTGGTAACGTTAACATCATCATCGCGCACCCTAGCTTAATAACTACTATTATAGAGTGTTGCGATCAGTACAATATTCCACGGAAATATAAACACTTAAAGTTATAAACACTTAAAGTTGGCGACTCGCCCAACTTTTAATTCATAGGAGATTTCCTACTTAGGGTTTGCGGCACAACTCCAAAAGCATTATCTATCAAGGCTTTGAGTAACATGGACATTGGATCATCTTCAAGGACATAAGGTAAAACCCTTTCATACCCTTACACCGCTATCAGGGAAAATGTATCATTGCTCCCTCAGCTTCCCCAGCTCCCCCGGCTCCCCCAGCTCCCCCAGCTCCCCCAGCTTCCCCAGCTCCCCCAGCTTCCCCAGCTTCCCCAGCTTCCCCAGCTTCCCCAGCTCCCCCAGCTTCCCCCAACAGGACAATGCCTACAAGCAGAGCTAATCAATGATAATAGTTTTTTATATTTGCGCTGTCGCTAAATTGGGTTAAATTATGAATAGAGACAAACAAACCACACATACGGAGCAAATCAAACCATGTATACCACCTACCAAAACGGACTGATCAATTCCACCCCTGTTGAAGCCAAGACAAACCCCATCACCCCTCCCACCTCGCCCCAACAACCCATCAAGCCACTGCAAACCATCAAGCAATGGTTAGAGAACATCGAAATTCACAACCCCACCAAAGCTAGATTCTTCTGCAAAATGATTCCCGCTCAATGTCCCTTTGAACGCGATATCTGCCTCTTTGGGCGTCGGGTTGCCCACATTCCTCCCTTGTGCAAACTCAATCCTTTCTATGACGAATTCGTTAGCCTTCGCTTTCGCGCCCTTTGCTACTTGGCTGATCAATGTGGGGAAGATATCAGTGCTTATTGTTAATCATTTGTTATTCGTCCTTTGTCATTCGTCATTCAAGACTAAAAATCCATGACTCGCTGCAAAAATGCCCACTTATCGGCAATCTCTTCAATAATCTTAGCCGTCGGTTTTCCCGCACCATGACCCGCCTTTGTTTCAATGCGAATTAAGACCGGATTATCCCCAGAATGTGCCGCTTGTAACGCTGCTGCAAACTTGAAACTATGGGCTGGAACCACGCGATCATCATGATCCGCTGTCGTAATTAATGTGGCTGGATAAGCCGTTCCTGGCTTGAGATTGTGTAAGGGAGAATAGGCATAAAGTGCCTGAAATTCCTCTAGATTTTCCGGTGAACCAAAATCAGAACACCATGCCCAACCAATCGTAAACTTATGGAAGCGCAGCATATCCAGAACCCCAACTGAAGGAAGGGCAGCACGGAATAAATCGGGACGCTGAGTCATACAAGCCCCGACTAATAAACCGCCATTACTTCCGCCACCAATTGCCAGTTTTTGCGGACGAGTATATTTATTCTCAATTAACCATTCCGCTGCGGCAATAAAATCATCAAACACATTTTGCTTGTTCAGCTTTATTCCCGCTTGATGCCAATCTTCGCCATACTCTCCACCGCCTCGGAGATTCGGAATCGCATAGACGCCTCCCATTTCCATCCACACCAGATTACTAATTGAAAAGCTGGGAGTTAGGGAAACATTAAACCCGCCGTAACCATAGAGATAGGTGGGATTATTGCCATCTAATGCTAACCCCTTTTTGTGGGTAATAAACATCGGCACTTGTGTCCCATCTTTACTCTGGTAAAACACTTGCCGTGTTTCGTATTGAGTCGGATCAAAGTCTACAGTCGGTTGGCGAAATAGGGAACGTTCCCCAGTTACCATATCGTAGCGGTAAATTGTGGCTGGGGTGGTGAAACTGGTAAACACATAGAAGGTTTCCGTATCATACCGCTTCCCGCCAAATCCCCCGGCTGAACCAATTCCCGGTAATTCTACTTCCCGAACAAAGGCACCATTGAGGTCAAAAATCTTAATCGAAGAACGGGCATCTTTGAGGTAATCGGCGACAAACTGGTTATTCAGAACCCCGACATCTTCTAATGTTTCTTCAGCTTGGGGAATAATTTCTTGCCAGTTCTCTCGCCCTGGGTTATGAATATCAATGGCAATCACCCGACCTCGTGGGGCGTCTAAGTCAGTTTGAACCCAGAAGATTGATCCGTCATTGTCAATCAGACTGAAATTTGCTTCAAACTCGGAAATTAATTCGACGATGGGAGAATCGGGGTTTTGTAAGTCTTTGTAGAAAACCAGATTTTTGGGATCAGTTCCTTGACTGACATAAATAATCAGATAATGCCCATCTTCTGTCACCGACCCATTAAACATCCATTCTTTCTGGTCAGGACGATGATAAATTAACTGATCATCGGATTGGTCTGTGCCGAGTTTGTGATAATAGAGTTTGTGATAATAATTGATATCTTCTAATTTTGTGGCATCGTTGGGTTCATCATAACGGCTATAGAAAAACCCTTGATTATCGGTTGTCCAGGATGCACCAGAAAACTTCACCCATTTGAGATGATCGGATAAATCGTCTCCCGTTTCCACATCCCGCACTTTCCATTCTTGCCAGTCGGAACCGGAGGTAGATAAACCATACGCCATGCGGTTGCCATCGTCACTAATCGCGATACCCGATAGGGCGATAGTCCCGTCTTCGGACAGGGTATTGGGGTCAATCAGGACTCTGGGTTCTCCATCCAGAGAGGTTAAGGTGTAGAGAACGCTTTGGTTCTGAAGTCCATCATTTTTGAAATAGAAGTAGCGGTTCCCTTCTTTATAGGGAATGCCATATTTTTCGTAATTCCAGAGTTTGGTGATGCGCTGCTTCAGGGATTCCCGTTGAGGGATGTCTTCCAGATAGCCGAAGGTGACTTTATTTTGCGCTTCTACCCAGGCTTTGGTTTCGTCGGAGTCGGGATCTTCTAACCAGCGATAGGGATCAGCGACTTTCGTGCCATGATAGTCGTCTACTTGGTCAGCTTGGCGGGTGGTGGGGTAGGTCAGAGGTTGGTGAGAAGATGGCATAGTCGGGAATGTGAGGCAGTGTTTTCTAGGGTAGCACTCTTTGGGGAAGGGTTAGGAAGCGTGTGGAGGATGGGACGCGATCGCGCAAAGATTACCATACCAAAACACGACTCTGAAGCGCTTGATGATTCAGGTGTAGAGAAAGATATGATCCCAAATGTAATCGATTAATCGTTTAGCATCATCTAAAGGCAGAACCTGACAACATCCTCGCTTATCTTTGGTCAATAACGGAATTTCCGGGAGACTTGCCGTATCTTTGCCATCTTGCACCAATTTACCCCGGATATCCTCTAAATTATGAATCGGACCATTGATATCAAAATCAATCTTTGTGCCAAACTTATTATCCATCCAACTTTCAATTTGGTTGTCCAACTGTGCAGGAGTTAGGGGATTCTGGTTAATTAAAAGATGGTAATAAACTAGAATTATCTCTTTACATTCCTCCTCTTCCGCCGCATCAATTAAGGCATGAAACACGCTGGCATTATTTGCCATATTCTTAAAAAACAGGGTTTCGGTCACAGTTTGGCGGAATTTAATCTGCTTACTCTTATAATTGCTATACTGCTTATAGGCAAAACCTCCTAATGTCACCAGTAGCGATAACACAGCAACGAGGACGGGCATAATATCACGCACCTCCTCTTCACTTGCCTGAATCGTGTCCAGAACTGATGGTCCCATGGTAAAAAATAAAATAGCCCCAATCACAACGAGAAGTTTAGGCAGAACTCTCAAGATGACTGGAACAGCGGCACCAACAGCCGGAACGATTAAGAAGAGACGGTCTTTCCAGGTCATGCTAATTTTGATATTGGGGAAAAGGAGTTCCAAGTCAAACTTAGGGATATTCTTGTAAAAATAGAGATACATCTTCCCTGGTGTGAACTGGAGAGAATCTAGTTCATCGCCTTTGTGTTTGAAATAATCGGCGTCTTTGAATTTAATCAATAAAACAACTCGTTCAAAAAGATTTATTGTTTTGTCTTTTTTCTTCAAAAACTTTTTAACCTGAATCGTTTTTTCAATATCTCCCCGACAGTAGCAAACGAGTTGGTCAAATTCATCAAAATCAACATCAGTTTTCAGTTGAATTAAGGACTTTTCCTTAAAGGCGCGTTGTAAACTATTCGCAGAGAGGGGAACATAATTGGCGCGTTCGAGAATCGTCTGAAAGTCAGTCACCACATTCGCTTCGCGTTCGGCTAACTTATCGGGAGTGAGTTCAATCCGGGATTGAGTATCAGCATCGGGGTTGAACGGATCATAATTATCCTTGAACCGTTCCAAATAGGCATGAAACTTAAAATGATAATAGGCGGAAAGTAGCGTGCAGAATTCTCGGAACTGTTGCACCTTCTCGTTAGCTAACTGTCCATCGTCTAGGCACAGTTCGATTAAGTCGCTGCGGCGATAGGGAATAAACGCTTCTCGGTCTTGATAAGTTGCCATATTTTACAATAGACTAAGTAGTCGGGCAAAATTAAAGTTGACTCTTGAGACTAGGGAATAGGGTACAGAAATGACTCTTCGCTTTGCTAGTCGGGCATGGCGCGTGATTGTGTAGGGGCGGGTTTCACCACTATCCTTTCCTTAGCATCTAGATGTAACTAAACCCGCCCCGACTGAGTGCGAGAGTTTTGACCCTTCACTTCGGAAAGAGAGCATGTTTTTGACAATCTTGAACTCAGTTAACAAAATTGATGTCCAGGTACTTATTTCACAGACACAAATCCAGCACCAATTCCCTGTGACGGGTCACGAAGTCGGATATTTTTAATCGGTACGGCTGAACAAGGTAATGGAGATGCCCAACATCGGACTGTCCAGTCGGCTGGATAGACATAAGTAACATCATTCACTTGGTCAGATACTAGATTAGCACTGGGTAAGGGAGGAGGTAAAATCAATCGCGATTGAGCATTATCCTGAATCAGACCAACGGTAGTTAAGCCAATGACAAATAGGGAAGTCAACAGGATTGTTTGAGGTTGTTTTAGGGTATGAGTAAATCGAAACAGCGGTTGGGTTAATTTAGAGGGGATCTTCTCAAACAGAATTTGACCATATATCGACCCAAATAAAGCTGGAATAAGCAGAAAATAGCCCAAGCCAAACCGGAGTAAAGGACTTTGGAGCATAATAAAGGTAATGCCGAGTAATCCCAATAATACTATCCAGGCAGTTCCTAATTTGAGGTGTTTTTTAAATTGTCGGAATATAGGGATAGAAAAAATAATAACAAAAATTGTAATAAATGCCATTATTTGAGATTTAATCGAACCTTTTAACCATCGCCAAAGTCCTAACGCGATAGCCGTCAATCCCGACTCATTTGAATCCGAAAATACCCACCAAAACTTGATGGGCTTAGTTTCTTTTATGGCTTCTTCGATGGGAACTGACCAAGGCAGGTCGAGGCACATAAAGGTGGAAGGATACAGGGGACATCCGGATGTGGTCAGGCTATATAAAACCATGGGTGATAGGATTAATAGAGTAATAGCACTGCCTGTCAATAGCCGCTGAATATTTAGTTTCAATTGATTACCCATCAGATAAAACAGAAATCCTATGGGGAGCAGCGGTAGCGCCGAAAGCTTAACGGTTACGGCTCCGGCTGATAGGATTAGGGGGATAGTTTTGGCATCGAAAAGAGGCGTTTTGGCATCAGTATCCCGTAAAGAAAATTGAGCGCTGTGGGAAATAACTAGAATTGACCAGGCTGTCACGCCAATCAGAAAGGCTACGGTTACATCAGGAGAAAATGAGATGAGTATCGGTGAACCCGTAAACGCGGTTCCTGTATAAACGAGAATAGCGATCGCTGAAAATATCAATAAAAACCAGTCCGATAAGCGTCCTTTCCGGATGACGATTTGATTCAGCGTAATTAGAGATTGTAAAATAGCGATAAGGAAGACAAAACCATTGGTAATCGCACTGACTCGACTGCCAAAAATTGGCGATGTAAGTGGTGCGGCGAGAGCAAACCAAGAAGAGGTAAAGCCAAACTTACCATTGATTAGCGCTAATCCATTAACCGCGCCAAATTGAGACATCCATCGCATAGAACCAAAGTGATAGAGTCCAGTGTCAAACCAGACTATTTCTTGACTGGTAAAAGCGGCAATAATTAGTTCTAAGGTAATAAATCCAACGATGAAGCTGGGAGAAAGAATTGAGCGAAGTGTCGCCAGTTCACGCCGGGTTGACTGAGACAGGAGAGATAGGGCGACTAAACCGACGACAAGGACAAAACCAACGGCGCTAGATAACGGTAAAATCAGGGAAGTTGCCAGCAGAGAGACGCACAGGACAATGATTCCCAGCCAGACGGCGGCGATGAAGCGATCGCCTCTACGATCAATGCGATCGGCTTGCAACCCATTTACAATAGCTGTGCCAATGGAGAAACAAACACCAATTAGAAAAAGCCAGGTAATCATAAAATAAAGCATTCAGCACCTCTAGTCATGACTAGCGCGATCGTCGCTATTTCACATTTTTATCTACTTTACGCCCAAAAGGTACGTTATTAAACCGCGTGAACTGTAGCAATTTGGCTCTCCGGGAGTTAGTTCGTTTCCTGAAGATTAAACAGTTGGCGTTGAGAGGCATTGAGAAACTCGATACTAACGGGTTCACAAGTTTCGTCATAACTAACAATCACGCCTCCCGGTTCAGAAATAGCATTGGCAGGAATTGCATCACGCAAAACAAAGATGAGAATATCTGCATCTGAATCATATTTAACATTCATCAGTTTACCCCTGCCAGTATCGATTGACTTGATTTGTCCAGTACAAGGTCAAAATTCGTTGATATTGTACTTCAATTTGACGTGTATCTTGTAGTACAATAAGCTTAGGAAGGTTGCCAGCAGGGAGACACAGAGGGCAACAATTCTCAGCCAGACGGCGACGAAGCGATCGCTAATCAAGTTATAGCGTTAATCGCACTCTGTTTGGGACTATCTCCCCAAAAATTTGAACAATCAACCATGAACCATGAACCATGCAACAGGTAACCCGGAGACTACATGAAAACGATTTCAAAGATAACGTTGATTGCCTTCTTATGGATTACCGTCATCAATTCAGGAACATTGGGTGTCCTGGATACAGAACTCAGGTTGCAGATGGCTCATAGTTGGTGGACAGGAACCGAAGAAGTACAAGTTGCTCCCGATTATAAACCCAGAGGACGAACCGACATCCGGTTAGGAGTCGTCGGCGTTGGGGGTAAGCGTTACATCGCCTATGAACCGGGACAGTCTATGCTGATGCTTCCGGGTGACTGGTTGGGAACTCAGCTTCATCAATGGTTTCCCCTATTACCCGCCAAGGATTTTCGAGCTTTAGTTGTCAGTCTGTTAATTTTTATCCCTTTAAATGTGGCGGCTGTCGTCTCCTGTTTCTGGTTGCTCAGACTGTTTAACTTTGAAGAACGAATCGCGGGTTTAGCGAGTATTGCTTGGTTACTGGGGACAACAGTTTTGCATTACTCTCAAGTTCATCACCAGAATAATCAAGTCCTGCTGTTTGTCACTCTCGGTTACGCTAATGCACTGGCTTTTCTACTGCGCCAAAACCCTCGTTTTCTGATTTGGAGTGGATTATCACTGGGGGCGGCTATGCTGATTCGGGTAACCAGTGCTATTCATGCCTTAACTGTAGTCTTGTTCTTATTGGGCTGTGCTGCTTATCAAAATCGGAATACGCGCAAAGTTCTCAAAGTCATCGGATTGTGGATTCTCGGTTTTATTCCCTTAGCTTTCCTCGGACGCCTATTGGATTATATTCGCTATGGTAATTTTTTAACCCATGGACAAAGCTTACAATTGCATCAAATCAACCCCGAAGCCAATTCATCGAATGCACCTAAAATTGGTATGCCTGATGAGTTTTCCAGTAATCGATATCCTGGACTCTGGGGCGTGTTTTTTTCGCCAGCCAAAAGTATTTTTATTTATGATCCATTACTACTACCGGGCTTGGTATTAGCGATTAGATTTTGGCGGAGACTTTCTCCTTACCTACAGTGGTATCTGGTGACGGGAATCCTCAACTTGGGTATCCATATCATTCTTACCAGTCGTCTCAGTTTTTGGCACGGGGATAGCGCTTGGGGGGCAAGGTATCATCTAACGTCTGTTCACCTGTTACTCATTCCCCTTACGGGTCTGTTTATCCAGCATCTTCTATCGGCTAAAGGGGTGAAGGTGTGGCTACTACGGGGAATCCTCACATTAGCGATTCTATTCCAAATTGCGTCGGTGGCAATGCCGATGAACTTAGAAATTTATCAAGCTAGAGTGGGAATGCCAGGGTCTCGGCTTGAATTCCGCATCGGTCAGCGTTTGATTAATATCGTTTGTTTGAGCAACGGCTCATTGTCTAAATTTTGCGTCAATAGTAATCCGGACAAGAGACCCTATTTAAAACATTTGAATCACCTCAACTTTCTCCCGTTTACTCTTCGTCAAGAGGCTGCCGATAATCCGGCTTTAGGTAAATTTTCCCTAGTTTTATTGATCGTTTGGGGATTGGTATTAATTCTAGCGATCGGTACAACAGTATGGTTCTGTGGCTGAAGGGGTGACAAGCTCGCGTCAAAGGTAGGCAGGGTGTGGGGTATGGGGTGTGGGGTGTGGGGAAAATCGGTAAGAAACACAAAAGAAAAGCCCATAAGATGAGATAGGGTAAGGAGCGAGCGCTCTCTAGGCGAGCCAACGAATAAACAATTTTGGTGACTTCCTGAGTAAAGTTCAACACCTCGACTCCGCGGCAATTGAGCCTGTCGAAATTCGGTGTTGACGCCCTCGCGGAGTCGAAGCGTCAATTTTTCCCTACACCCTACACCCT
>NZ_JAVJQN010000072.1:0-2011 GCF_040218245.1 Coleofasciculus sp. E1-EBD-02
TAAAGTAATCATCGGGCGTTGATGTTGGGGTTGTCGTTCCTGGGTGCTGAAAATTAACGGCACTTTTAATTGTTCAACAAACTCAGCAATTGCCCACTCTCGCCGAGGATCACCTTGAGTCATCTCATCAGCATTCAGGAATAAGAAACTGTGGTTTAATAAAGCCTCCCGGCAACACCGTTGCATCAACTGATACAGTTCATTGGGATTAAAGGGAATAACAGACGCTGATATCATCTGAAGATTCCAGCCTAATGCGCTACAGGCGACAGTAGCAATGGATTGCTTCGCCCCTATATCTGAACCACATAACTGAACAACGGGATGGTCATAAGTTACCAAAGGATTAGACCAAGTAGCGATAAGTTTGTTAGCAATTTGTTGATACGAAGGGGGAAGAGGAGTGGAAGATGAAGGCGGTACAGGAAAAAGGATACCTGCCAAGTCTTTATCTGTGCAAGGTTCACTCAATAGATAACAAAGAATCCGCCGATTAATCCGTAGAGGCGATTGAGTAAAGAATAATCCTTCCACCATTTCAACCAGTTCCCACTGGTGTAACGGAGATTGGGAGGAAAGAATACCCAGATGAGTCTGACTAAATGTGGATAATGCTAAGTTCAGGGTGGGATAATTTCGTTTAGGATTGCCGTTAATTTTGGCACATAAGACTTCAAACTCATTATCCAACTCCATGCCAACGCATAATAAGAGAATATAGCGGTCAAATTGGGAGAGGTGAAATAAAGCGCAGAGTTTATCTAAGGCTGGCGGCGCATATTGAAGAATCGCTGCGACATCTGGGGATAACGTCGTTTCCAATTTGGCTAGACTGGGCTGATTTTGCTGGTAAGCGAGGTAATCTTCTAATACCTGACGAACTTGATTTACGGCTGTCTGGAGATAGTGAAAGTTTGCTTGATACCAGGTGATTGGTGTGGGAATATCCATATAGGTTTATAGGTTTTAATGGTGTTAAAGTTTATCGTTTGTTGGCAGCGTGAAAGCGGGTAATACTCAAGTGGGTGGGGAAGAGCAATTCCCTCCAGGATAGCTATAGCCCTTCGGGCATGGCTACGCTAACGCTTACCGCAAAACCCAACAGTCTCTCCCCTTGCTCCCGTTTTCTGGCTCTTATGTTAAAACATATTTCCGGTTGAATTCGGTTTAGACAAAATAGTTTATAATTTAGCCACACATCAAGATATCTTGGGTAAAGCCGCTATCCGGCGTTTGCTCGGAACGGGCAGGCATTGGCAGATCAGACTATCACCCAGGATTCTTGAGGGAATCGGCTCCAATCATCACATGATCGGGCAACTGAGGCGGCATCATGGAGTATAAATCTATACAAAAGAAAAATTCATCCTGGACTCCAACCACGGTACAGAAAAAGGGTAAAAGTCCTGGTAAATTGGGACATTTTTCGATTCAACCCAAGTCAAACCCGTCCTCTTCCCCATCCCAAGAAATTGGGGAGTATTCCAGAGCCTCAGCCGATAGACTCGCCGCCAATGTAATGCGAGGAATCCAAGCCAAGGAACAGGAGCAAGCCGAAGGGTCAACGCTACAGCGTAAATCTGAATCACCCTGGGCACCAACGTTTGATGCTCCCCCACCCTTAGCACAAAGCCCTGCTTCCCAATTATGTAGAGACCGTCCATGGAAGGTCTCTACTTTTGCCCCTGTCTCGGAAAACCCAATTCAACGGCAATGTGCTGATTGTGCCAAAGAAGAGACAGAACAGGCGACAGAAGCAGGGAAAGACTTAGAGGAAATTGGCATTCAAACGAAATTAACCATAGGAGCGCCAGGAGATGCTTACGAGCAAGAAGCTGACAGTGTAGAGACGCGCCATGGCGCGTCTCTACAGGTGATATCAATGTCAGCGCCTCCTGATAGTTCAGCGTCCGTTCAGCGTCAGTTGGACACCAATCACCCCCATCACCCCCATCAGATCTGGAAACGAGCGCAATCAATTACGCCTGTGGTGCAAAGGCAAATTGATCCG
>NZ_JAVJQN010000073.1:0-42735 GCF_040218245.1 Coleofasciculus sp. E1-EBD-02
TAGTTTATTTTTGTTGAATCCCAATGGGATTATTTTTGGGGAGAATGCGCGGTTGGATATCGCGGGTTCGTTTGTGGCGTCTACGGCGAATTCTGTGGTGTTTGAGAATGGGGTGGAGTTTAGCGCCACGAATCCAGAAGCACCGCCGTTATTAACGATTAATTTAACGCCGGGATTGCAGTATGGGTCGAATTCAAACGGAAGGATTGCTAATGCTGGAAATTTAGAAGTGGGGCAAGATTTGACCATAGCGGCAGATACTCTGGATTTACAAGGTCAATTAGAGGCTGGGGACAATTTAACGCTTACGGCTAAAGATACGGTAACGATACGGGATAGTGTAGCGAATCCCTTTATTGCCACGGCTGGAGGACAGTTGCTGGTTCAAGGAAATCAAACGATAGATATTTTTGCCTTGAATCATCCCGATAGTGGCTTGTTTTCCGGTGGGAATATGGTGTTGCGAAGTGCCAACACTGTAGGAGGCGATGCTCACTATTGGAGTGGGGGAAGTTTTGCGATTGAGCAGTTAGATGGAAGTTTGGGGGGGTTAGAAAGTCCCAATGATCCGATTATTCGCGCTAATGGTGATGTAGCGTTGAATTTTTACCAAGGAGCATCTCTACACATCCTTGCTGGAGGTAGTGTCACCATTCCTGGCTTAATTTGGATTCAAGGTGCAGACCCTGTTAATGGAATTGTTGAGGAAGTTACTTTATCGGATGGAACATCAGTATCAATTAATGGTCGCACTCAACCGACTCTCGACATCCGAGCCGGAACAACAGCATTCGGGACTCCATTTTTTAATACAGGTGAACCAACAAGTGCAGATATTAGAGTTGGCACAATATTGTTTGCTGATGCGGCATCTGATCCTATGAACGGACTGATTCTACCTCTATCAGGAACGGTTCTATTAAGTAATCAATACCAGCCCAATCCCTCACTTAATGGTGATATTCAAATTGTAGCCACACAGGGAGGGGTATTGACGGGTGTGGCAATAGGAAATAGTAGTGTTGAGGGCGGTGGCGATATCTTTCTTGATGCTCGCAACATGATTACACTCAATGGTCTAGTTTCTGCCTCTTCTTTTGGATTCGCTAATGCTCTGGGTCAGGGCGGTGATGTTAACTTTATAGCCCAAAATGACATCATTTTCATGCCTAACTCTAGTATCGATAATTCTGGTTTATTGGCAGGTGATGTCTCCCTTCAAAGTCAAGGAAATATCTCTCTTTATAGCAGTGGTATTGTCAGTAACAACTTTGGGACAATACCTGGATTGAAGGGAGGCAATATTAATCTTACAGCTCGGTCGCTTTTTTTAACTAATGGCGCTCAACTCAATACCAGCACTTTTGGAAGAGCCGATGCCGGAAATGTGACGATTAATGTCTCAGATGCCATAACTATGGCTGGAGGAGGATTCTTTACCGGAATTCTGAGCAATGTCGAATCCGGTGCAAATGCTAATGGAGGAAATATAAATATTGTAGCTGGGTCACTGTCTATTCTTGATGGCGCTCAAGTACAAACCCTCGTTCGTCAAGCTACTGGTACCGTCCCTGCCGGACAAGGCAATGCTGGCAACATCAATATTAATGTTCGGGATGCTTTTACCCTTGATGGTGTCAATTTTGTGCCAAGTACGGTTACTAGCGGTTTGGATTTTAGAGCTACAGGCACAGGCGGAGACATTGATATTGAAGCGGGTTCGTTTTCTATCACCAATGGTGCTGAGTTAACTGCTAGCACCTTTGGATTTGGAGATGCAGGAAACATAGATATTGATGTATCGAATAACCTTACTGTAGCTGGAGTGAATGCCGGATTTCCTAGTCGAGTCACCAGTAATGTTGAAGCGGGAGGAGTTGGCAACAGTGGCGATATCAATCTTACAGCTCGGTCGCTTTCCTTAACTGATGGCGCTCAAGTACAAACCCTCGTTCGTCAAGCTGCTGGTAACGCCCCTGCCGGACAAGGCAATGCTGGCAACATCAATATTAATGTTCGAGATGATTTTACCCTTGATGGTGTCAATGTTGCGCCAAGTACAGTTACTAGCAATTTAGATTTTGGAGCTACAGGCAGAGCCGGAAATATTGATATTGAAGCGGGTTCGTTTTCTATTGCCAATGGCGCTCAATTAAGCGCTAACACCTTTGGACTTGGAAATGCAGGAAACATAGATATTAATGTATCGAATAATCTCACTGTATCTGGAGTAAATGCCGGATTTCCTAGTCGAGTCACCAGTAAGGTTGGAGTGGGAGGAGTTGGCAACGGTGGCGATATCAACATTCAAGCTAACTCGCTTTCCATCACAGATGGTGCTGGAGTACAAACCTTTGTTAGTAAAGCTACTGATACCGTCCCTGCCGGACAAGGCAATGCTGGCAATATAAATATTAATGTTCGAGATGCTTTTACCCTTGATGGTGTCAATTTTGTGCCAAGTACAGTTACTAGCAGTTTAGGTGTTAGAGCTACAGGCAAAGGCGGAGACATTGATATTGAAGCAGGTTCGTTTTCTGTCACCAATGGGGCTATGTTAACTGCCAGTACCTGGGGACTTGGAGATGCGGGAAACATAGATATTAATGTGTCGAATCATCTCACTGTAGCTGGAGTGAATGCCGGGATTCCTAGTTTAGTCGCCAGCAATGTTGAAGCGGGAGGAGTTGGCAACGGTGGCGATATCAACATTCAAGCTAACTCGCTTTCCATCACAGATGGTGCTCAAGTGCAAGCAATAGTTCGTCCAGCGTTTAATTCATTCCCGGCAGGACAAGGCAACGCTGGCAACATCACAGTAACAGCGTCGGAGTCTATAGAACTAATAGGCGCTTTAGCTAATGGGATATTTAGTAGCTTACTGACTCAAACCGAATCAGGAACTACCGGAAATTCGGGAAACTTGTCGATTACTACGGGAAGGTTGACGGTTAGGGACGGAGCCACGGTATCAACTAGTGTGGCAGGTATAGGGAAAGGTGGCAACTTGACTGTTACTGCCTCTGATTCTGTAGAAGTAATTGGTACGGTAACCACAGCTAATGGAATACGTACCAGCCGCTTGATTACTCAAACTGAAGAGTTAGGTGGAAATGCTGGAAACTTGAGGCTTGATACAGGACGGTTGCTAGTTCAGGATGGAAATTTATCAACAACGACTTTTAGTGCTGGAGAGGGAGGAAACCTCAGCGTTACTGCCGATTTAGTTGAAGCGAGAGGATTGTTTGCTGGCTTGGGTGCTTTAGCTGGAAGTAGTGGAGATGCGGGAGATTTAGCCATTGATACGGAGAAGTTAATTATTCAAGACGGCGCAGCCGTTTCGACATTAACTTTGGGTGAAGGACAGGCTGGAAATCTGAATGTCACTGCCAGAGAATCTGTGGAAGTGAATGGTATGTCACCCGATGGTCAAGCTGTTAGTTTTCTATCTACGGAAACTTTTAGTCGTGCCAATGCAGGAGATTTAACAATCTCCACTCGACAGCTAAGTATTCGGGATGGAGCTAAAGTATCAGCTTCTAGCTTTGGGGCAGGGGACGGCGGCAATTTAACCGTAACTGCCTCTGAGTTTATCGAACTGAGCGGCATTTCACCCAATGGTCAAACGTTTAGTAATTTGTCTGCCAGTGCTTCAGGAACTGGAACGGGTGGCAACGTGAACGTTTCAACAGGTCGGTTAACGGTTAGAGAGGGAGCCGCCGTATCAACCTTGACGGCAGGTAAAGGTGATGGAGGAGATATAGTTGTCACGGCTTCCGAGTTAGTAGAAGTCATTGGTATCGCACCAAATAATCGCGCTGCCAGTGGCATATCCACTCAAGCAAACCCAGGTTCGGAGGGCAATGCCGGGGACTTAACGATTAACACAGAGCAATTAATTGTCCGAGATGGGGCTCAAGTAGTAGCTGGTACCCATGGTCGTGGTGATGGAGGAAGCTTAACGGTGACTGCCTCCGAATCAGTAGATTTGATGGGTAGCAGTGGCTTGTTCACTAGCACTGAGTTAGCCATGGGAGGAGACGCGGGAGACTTAACGATTAACACAGAGCGATTGATTGTCCGAGATGGGGCTCAAGTATCAACTTCTACCTCGGGTCGGGGTAATGGAGGGACATTGAGCATAAATGCTTCTGAGTTGATACAGGTCATCGGGGAAGCAGCCAATGGACGACCCAGCGTTTTGGCAACTGGAACTAAGGAAGAGGCGACAGGAAATGCCGGAAACTTAAACCTTGATACAAGCCAGTTAATTATTCGGGATGGAGCAGGAGTATTAGCTTCTACCTTTGGCAGTGGTAATGGAGGGACATTGAGTGTAAATGCTTCTGAGTTGGTACAGGTCATTGGGGAAGCAGCCAATGGACAACCCAGCGGTTTGGGGACTGAAACTCATGAAGAGGCGACAGGAAATGCCGGAAACTTAAACCTTGATACAAGCCAGTTAATGATTCAAGATGGAGGTCAAGTCTCTACTCTGACGTCTAGCCTCGGCAAAGGTGGCGACTTAACGATAGAAGCCTTAGACTTCGTGGAAGTAGTGGGAACTACAGCCGATGGTAGCATTCCCAGTAACCTGAGTGCTGGTTCTTTAAGTAACAGCGATTCTGGAGACCTCAGGATTACCACAGGACGACTGCTCATCCGGGATGGAGGACAGTCAACAACAGGAACTTCTGGTGCGGGCAAGGGGGGTAATCTGATTGTAGACGCCTCAGAGTTTGTGGAAGTAACTGGCACAGGTGTGAGAGGAAACAACAGTGCCTTATCTACACTCGCTCGTTCAGGTTCCACAGGAGATGCAGGGGATTTATTGCAAATCGATACAGGAAAGTTAATCATCCGGAATCGGGGCGCGGTTGCCGCTTCTACATTTGGCACAGGAGCGGCAGGTGGCTTAGTTATCAATGCTTCTGAATCTGTATCTCTGAACAATCAGGCGCGTTTGTGGACTAATTCAAGGAGTGTTGGTAGGGCTGGGGATATGAGGATTACCACACCACAGTTAACTCTTCAGGAGAACTCCCAGGTGTCTGCTGCCACTGTATCCAGTCAAGGTGGAGGGATTACCTTACGAGGTTTAGACACCTTGCAAGTCAATAACAGCTTTATTTCCGCTTCCACTGAAACAGGTACAGCCGGAAAATTGACGGTTAATGCGGCTGACTCCGTACAACTTACAGGAGAAGGCGGTTTGTCTGTGGAAGCCACTAATGGTGGTACGGCTGGAGACTTAACCGTTACAACCAGGGAACTTCAGGTGGAAGAAGGAGCGCAAGTTACCGTCAGCAGTCCCCAAGGACAAGCCGGGAATCTTACAATTGCAACGGATTCCATATTCCTCAATCAAGGCACAATCTTTGCTGAAACCGGAATCAGTAGCGCTCAAGGCGGTGCCAATATTACCCTGGACGATTTAAACCTGCTATTCCTAGAAAACGAAAGCCTGATTTCTGCCAGCGCCCTCGCTGACGCCAACGGCGGTAACGTGACAATTGATTCAACATTCATCATCGCCCTACCTCCAACGGGTACAGAAGGAAGCGATATTATTGCCAATGCGGTGCAAGGGAACGGAGGGCGCGTCAGCGTTACCACTCAAGGGCTATTTGATATTGCATTTCGACCTCAACGCACTCCCTTAAACGACATTACCGTTAGTTCCGAATTTGGACTAGATGGTGTCTTTGTGGAAAACCGACCCGATATTGACCCGAACCGAGGATTAACCGAATTAGAGAATAACTTTGTTGATGCAGAACGCCTGATTGACCGTTCCTGTAATGCGGGAGGTGCAGCATTAGCCAGTAGCTTTATTTTCACAGGTCGCGGCGGTATTCCACCAAGTCCTCTGGATGTTCTGGAGAGTGACGTGATTATCAGTGAGTGGGTGAGTTTAGATGAAGATACTCCAACCCAAACATATCCAGAATCTGTCACGCCCAATTCAAGTCAACCTCGGCAGATTATTGAAGCGCAAGGGTGGGTAAAACTGGCAAATGGGCAGATAATGTTGGTGGCAGAATCTCCTACAGTCACACCTCAGGTGAATTGGCAAAATACCACAGACTGTGACAATATTCCTGAATAAAGTAGTGATGAAGGTCGAGTTTATGATGACTAAATAAACTCCTACACTGCCCTTTATCCAGCACCCAGCTAAAATAGTGGAATAGATATTACGATTTTAGGGGCGCAAGGCTTGCGCCCTAACAATTTCCTTTAAATGCACCCTGTTTAAATCCTTCTTTTAGCCTCTTGATGATACAAAATATTTTCGTTTTTTTTGAATTTAGCGGGTTGGAGATTGACGCCATCAACATAAGCATTGCTGAGATCCACTTGACTCAGATTAGCATCACTCAGATTAGCGTCACTCAGATTAACATCACTCAAATCTGCCCCTCTCAAATCAGCCCCGCTTAAGTTAGCACCACTCAAATTAGCATCGGTAAAATCAGTATTTCTCAGATTAGCCCCACTCAAATCAGCATTACTTAAATCCGCATTATTGAAGTCAGCATAACTCAGATTAGCCCCACTCAGATCAGCGTCACTTAGGATAGTATCCATCAAATCGGCTTGACTCAGATCCGTTCTACTCAAGTTAGCATGACTTAAATCCGCCCGACTCAAGTCCGCACCCTTTAAATTAGCACCAATAAGATTAGCATTGCTCAGGTTAGCATCAATCAGATCCGCACCTTTCAGGTTAACTTCACTCAGATCCGCATGACTCAGATCTGTGGCAATCAAGCAAGCACCAGAGAGTTTCGCGGCATTCAGTTTCGCTTTATGAAGTTTCGCTTTATCCAGGTGACTGTTACTCAGATCAGCGGTAATTAAATTGGCTTCTTGTAAGTTAGCTTCATAGAGAAACGCTTTCGGTAAGTTGATACGTTGTAAATTTGTCCCTGGAATATTGAGTCCTCTCAAACTCACACCATCTTCATTCAAATCTTGTAGGGCTTGAACCCGGGCATAGCTAGTTTGTCGTCCATGGGCAGCGTCTATTGTGCGCCAAGCTTGGTAATAGAATTGTTTCTTTCGATTCGGCGTTTCTTTTAAAAATAAAACAACCGCCGCAAAAATACTGATAGCTTCAACATTATTCAGAATTTTAGAGAGTTGAGAGTTCTCATCCGTAATCAGGATCACGCCGATAACCAGAACAGTCGCCCCGACAACAACTGACCAAGTGGGTAACTTCCAGAAATAAGCGACGAAATGAACTGAAAATTTTCGTACCCAAAAGATTAATCGCTTAAGTTTTGCCTTCACTGAATCACTATTTAACCTCCTAATACATCTTTTACAGGATGCCCATCTATTATAAATCCCCCGAACTTTATTCGAGGGATTAGGCTTAAGTCTTTAATTTCAGTGACGCCAATCGGTTTAAGCGGGATTGGTTTGAGTTCGCTTCTCTAGGAGACTAACAATTGATGCCTTTTCCAACAGTCCAACCAGGACTCCATTTTCGCGCACCACAGGCAATTGAGTAAATTTGCCTTGTTCCAGCAGCGTAATCACTTCTAACAGAGACTGATCGGATTTGACGATCGCATCCAAATCCACAGGCTGGATCAGTTCGCTGACTGGAGTCGTTGTCCAGTTTGAGGTGGGGATCGTTTTGAGATCATCAACCGCGATCGCACCGATCAATTGTCCTTGTTCATCAGTCACCAAGAACTTGCGCCATTCTTTTTTGCCAATAATGTAGTTGTTGGCAAATTCCCGCAGCGACAGATCCGCCGAGATAATTGGACTCTCTGGAATTACCGCATCTTCAGCTTTCAGATCCTGGAGTTTTTCTTGCAGGGTGGCTGATTGCGCCGACATACCCGCATTTTGCAGCAGGAATACCCCAATTAATAGCGTCCAGATACTACCAAAGTTACTCAGTCCCAAGACAGAAAGGATGCCGATGCTGATTCCCATCCATCCCACAACCTGACCAACCCGGCTGGCAAAAACAACACCTCGATAGGGATTCCCGGTGATTTTCCAAACCACGGACTTGAGGATATTGCCACCATCTAACGGTAAGCCAGGAATCAGGTTGAACAGGGCTAAGACTAAATTGATCGAAGCCAGTAAACTGAGAATGGCTGCCAAGGGACCAGAGACGCCGCTGCTCACGCCGATACCCGTGAATAGGGCAAAAAGGGCTAAACTAACTAAAGGACCCGCGATCGCGACCCAGAATGCGTCGGCTGGCGTTTGAGATTCCTTCTCCAAGCTGGCTAGACCCCCAAAGAGAAACAGGGTAATCGATTTCACCTCAATGCCCTGGCGAATGGCGACTAAACTATGCCCCAATTCATGGGCTAAAACCGAGGCAAATAGCAACAGCGCCCCCACGAATCCCAGCACCCAGGGTAAAAGACCTGTCAATCCGGCAAACCCGCCGAGATATCCGCCAAACTCAAAGGTAACCAAAGCTAGAACTAAAAACCAGGAGGGATTTACATAAAAGGGAATCCCCAATAAATTACCAACACGAATACTACCGTTCATACGAATTACCTCAAATCTACTCTCAAAGAAAACGTTTTTATAGTTGTTATAGTGTCCTCCTTGGGGTCTGAATCTATCGTAACGAAATGTAAAACTTCCGTTCCACTATTATTTTTCGTAAAATCCGACCCTAGGGGTTCGGTTGTGAACATCAGCAGGTCTGTGCTGTCTGTCTAGGTGTCGTTGATAATAATAGAGGAAGGACAACCTCAATGTGCCACTATTTGTTGTTTTCATCTTCAGCCCACTCATCCTCTTAATTTAGGTCATGTCTGTTTCTGAATCCACTACTATCCAGTCTTATCACCAAGAAGAACTCCAGCAAATCCTGAATCTCGCGATCGTCCGTCAAGCCAATGGCGGCGAGTTTTCCCGGACGCAGCTTGTGGAAATTGCGGCTGAATTGGGAATCTCGCCAGCGAACCTCCAACTAGCGGAACAGGAATGGCGGCTTCAGCAGCAACAGCAGCACAAGCGCCAGGAGTTTGAACAATATCGGCGCAGCCAATTAAAGCAGCGGTTTGGCAAATATATTATCGTTAATAGCTTTTTAGTTGTGATTAATTTGCTCAGTGCTGGTCAGCTTTCCTGGGCGTTGTATATTCTGTTGTTTTGGGGAGCAGGACTGGGTTTGAAGACGTGGAATACTTATCAACTTCAAGGAGACGCTTATGAGAAAGCGTTTCAAAAGTGGTATCGCCAGCAACAGTTTAATCAGTTGACTCAATCCATTTTTACCCGGCTGAATAATTGGATTAAGGCAACAGGGTAATGTGGGGTTGGGTTGATTAGGTGTAAGGATTTAGGTCTGTGTTTCGCTCATTTATAAATATAGCGCTACGCGCTGGGCAATAGGCAATGGGCAACACCTCGACTTACCTCGACTTACCTCGGCTTACCTCGGCTTCGCTCGGCAACACGCTCGGCAACACGCTCGGTAACACGCTCGGTGTGGAATATGCAATAGTGAAGAAAAACGCTTACCTTACAAGGGATTGAGTGATTTGATTTTTTCTTTTATGTCCTAACTAGAGTGCGTAGCGCTATATCTCTGGCAAAACTCCAACGCTACGGCGACATCACTGGTTTGCTGTGGATACGTTACCACTGGACGATCAATGACAATTAATGGAATTCCCAACTGCGCCGCCACTTGTCGCTTCGTCGCCTCTCCCCCGGCTACCCCAGACGCCTTAGTCACTACCCGTGAAATATCCCAGTGACGCCAGAGTGCCATTTCCAATTCAAAAGGTACAGGGGGGCGTAGGGCTATAATGCGATCGCGACTAAATCCGGCGGCGATAGCCGCCTCTAGAGAGGTAACGGCGGGAAGAATCCGGGCAAATAGAGTCGATCGCGCTTGCCAGTCTTGAAATAAGGATAAAACTTTATAACCCACTGTCAACAGTACCCGTTGCTGGTTCAAATAGTCACCCGCCACCAAGGTTTCAAAGCTGTCTAAGGTAATTACATCGGGTTCATTATTCGCCTGTAGGGGCGGGTTTAGGGAATTTGGATTCGCTGTTGATGATAACCTTTGTTCAAAACCCGCCCTGACCGATGTGTAGGGGCGGGTTTCACTATTATCGTTTGTTGTCACCCTGATGTTACTAAACCCGCCCTGATTTCCCCCATCTCCCTCGTTTCCCTTAACCAGAGGACGTTCAAAACGCAGGTAGGGAATTTGGTAACGTTGTGCCGTCGCGATCGCAAGTCGGGAAATTTCTACTGCATAGGGATGAGATGCATCAAGTATGGCTGTCATCTGCTGCTGTTGACAAAGCTGCTCGATTTGCTTCCCATTCAAGCGCCCTACTTGCACCTGTAAATTTGGTGTTTGAGGATAAAGTGACTCAGCGGCGGCTGTTGTCACCGTAACCAGACAACGCAGATCTACAGACGCGATCGCCTCTGCTAACTGTACACTCTCACTTGTCCCACCAATCAGCCACAGACGCCTTTGACTCTCTGGCAAAACCTACCGACCTTTCAGCGCTCTGTTAAAGTTTTTCCGATAAGACTTATTAGCCACAATCAAAGCGGGCCACAACAGAGACAAATAAATCCGGTTAGGCAAGCCACGGGAGAAGTTTGTCCGATTGAACCCCGTCCAGAACTTCCAAGCGCCGTAGCCATAAATCCCTAACACCAGAAGCAAAACTAATACTTTCATCCAAATTAACCCCCAAGAAACCGAATCAGGGACTGTTTCACACCGACCGCGAAGCCTCAGCCGAGCAAAAGCGAGCCTGCTAATTCACTCATTTTAGACCAACTTCCCCAAAACGTCTCCGGTGATCTCTGGAGGTATACGAATCATTGGATCAACTGTAATATCTAGCGTTCCGCTTTTGGGCGGCATTCTTTCAGTCCTGGGTAGAATTGATCCCGGATACAAGTCACAGTAGCATTAAATTCAGTTCTAGTCTATTTATCCATCTATGTATCAGTTGTAGCGTGACCTTGCTAGCTCAGCTTTTCTCATCAGGAACGGTTGAACGAGACAATAAGTAGAAAACTATACGGTTCAAACCCCGTCAAGCCCAAAAATTTTTAGGAGGACTTATGCGAGCAGTGCTGATGGCAGGCGGTTCGGGAACACGTCTGAGACCACTAACCTGTGATCTGCCCAAACCCATGGTGCCGGTACTCAATCGACCGATCGCGGAACACATTATCAACCTACTCAAACGCCATAACATCACCGAAGTCATTGCTACACTTTACTACCTCCCCGATGTGATGCGGGATTATTTCCAAGATGGCAGTGACTTTGGCGTGCAAATGACGTATGCGGTCGAAGAAGAGCAGCCCCTCGGTACTGCTGGTTGCGTGAAAAATATTGCCGAACTACTCGATGATACCTTCATTGTGATCAGTGGTGACAGCATCACCGACTTCGATTTGCAAGCCGCCATTGAATTCCACAAAAGTCGTAAGTCGAAAGCCACCCTTGTTCTCTACCGCGTCCCCAATCCTGTGGAATTTGGGGTGGTAATTACCGATGAACAAATGCGGATTCGCCGCTTTTTAGAAAAACCCTCAACCAGTGAAATTTTCTCAGATACGGTAAATACAGGCACTTACATCTTAGAACCCTCTGTCCTGGATTACCTGCCCGAAAACACAGAATCTGACTTTTCTAAAGACCTGTTTCCCCTACTCTTAGACAAAGGGGAACCCATGTATGGCTTTGTCGCGGATGGATATTGGTGTGATGTCGGTCATCTTGATGCCTACCGCGAATCCCACTACGACGCTTTAGATAGAAAGGTAGAGATTGATTTTGCTTACGAACAGAAGCGATCAGGGCTATGGGTAGGACAAAATACATCCATTGACGCCACAGCTAAAATCGAAACCCCAGCCCTAATTGGCAGTAATTGTCGCATTGGTCCAGGGGTGAATATTGAGGCAGGAACCGTCATTGGGGATAATGTCACTGTTGGGGCTTACGCTGACCTGAAGCGTCCGATTCTCTGGAATGGTTCAATTATTGGTGATGAAGTCCATCTGCGGGCTTGTGTCATTTGCCGAGGAACCCGGGTGGATCGTCGTGCCCATGTCTTAGAAGGTGCGGTTGTGGGGGCTTTGTCCACCGTGGGAGAAGAAGCGCAAATTAGCCCTAGTGTGAGGGTTTGGCCCAGCAAGAAAATTGAATCGGGTGCCATGTTAAACATGAACCTGATTTGGGGAAGTACAGCGCAACGGAATCTGTTTGGTCAGCGCGGCGTTCAAGGCTTAGCAAATATTGATATTACGCCAGAGTTTGCGGTCAAATTAGGGGCGGCTTACGGATCAACCTTAAAAGCGGGGTCTCAAATTACCGTCTCTCGCGATCAACGTAGTATCTCTCGCATGGTATCGCGATCGCTAATTGCGGGCTTGATGTCGGTGGGGGTTCATGTCCAGAACCTAGAAGCCACAGCTATCCCCATCGCTCGTCTGGTTGTACCCACACTAACCGTGATCGGGGGGATTCACGTCCGGGTACACCCGGATCGCCCTGACTATATTCTGATCGAGATTTTTGATTCCCACGGTATCAATATCTCTAAGGCGAAGGAGAAGAAAATTGAAGGGGCTTACTTCAAAGAGGACTTGCGCCGATCGCCGATTCCAGAAATCGGCAATGTCAACTACCCCAGCCAGTTACTCGATCTCTATAGCGTCGGCTTTGAGCGGCATTTAAATGTGCAAGCGATTCGCAATAGTGGCGCGAAATTAGTGATTGACTATGCTTATGCCGTTTCTGGGGCGGTTCTCCCCGTCTTGTTGGCGAAATTCGGCTGTGATGCCGTTGTCCTCAATGCCAGCTTAAATCAAATGTCCCTCTCCGCCGATGAACGAGAAGGATTGCTCACCCAACTCGGTCAAGTGGTTGAAGCCTTAAAGGGCAATTTTGGCGTGCAGGTGTCCGCGAATGGGGAACAACTGATCTTGGTGGATGAATCCGGAATGCCTGTACGTGGGGAAACCCTAACCGCGCTGATGGTTAGCGTGATGCTGACGGCTCATCCTCGCAGTACTGTAGTGGTTCCGGTTCATACCTCCGGTGCTGTGGAACAAATCGCCCGTCGTCATGATGGTCGAGTGATTCGTACTAAGGCGAATCCAGCGGCGTTGATGGAAGCCTCTCAAACTAATCCTAATGTTGTGTTAGGTGGTTCTGAGGAAATGGGCTTTATTTTTCCGCAACTCCATCCCGGATTTGATGCCATGTTCTGCATCGCCAAGTTAATTGAGATGCTAACAATTCAAGAGCGATCCTTAGGTCAGATTCGCAGCGAATTGCCTCGGGTGTGCCATAAAATCTATACCATGCGCTGTCCTTGGACGGTGAAAGGCGCATTAATGCGCCACTTAGTCGAAACCCATGCCAATGATGACTTAGAACTCATTGATGGGGTGAAAATTGTGGATCGGTACACAGACAGTTGGGTGTTGATTTTGCCCGATGCTGGAGAACCCCTAGTCCATATCTTTGCCAACAGCGATGATCGGAATTGGGTCGATGAAAATCTGAGAAAATATCGCACGTATGTGCAAGAGTTCATCGAACAAGAGCAAGGGTTAGAACTGCCCCAAGCTGAATCGACTGTCTAGGAGGTGTAAAGACGTAGCAGGCTACGTCTCTACCGTCAGGGCGAGTTTCGTACTTTCTGTCTTCTCCCTCCTGACAATATAGTACTTTTGTTCTAAATTAAAGAAGGAAGCCGTTGAGTTATAGCAACGGACTCCTTTTTCGTTGGTCAACATAAGTCTGCTAGGTAAGGAGTCAATAGCTCCTATCAGAGTGATGATAGAATGGACGAATATGGTTTTTTAAACGACCAATTGTCCCAAACATAAGCGCGACTCAACTAGCCGTCATGGTCAATCAGTGACTAGACCAATTACCCAAAGCGCCAGGAGATATTAACGATGAATAGCTGCGTCTTGATGGCACAAATTATTCAAGATCCAGAACTGCGTTACACCTCAGATAATCAAACCCCGATTGCCCAAATGCTGGTGCAGTTTCCCAGTGTGCGTTCTGATGATCCACCTTCAACACTTAAAGTAGTCGGTTGGGGCAATTTGGCTCAAGAAATCAAGGAAAACTATGGGGTTGGTGATCTTGTAGTCCTGGAAGGGCGTCTGAGTATGAATACGATTGAGCGCCCCGAAGGATTTAAAGAAAAACGGGCTGAATTAACCACTTATCGAGTTCATAAGCTGGGTGCAGATACGGACATGGGACTACAAACGGCTACCGTTTCCCCAACGATGCAGGCGACAACAATCCCATCATCACCCAAGAAATCAGAGAATGTGGTTCCCATGCGATCGCGCCCAGCCCCTCCAACCCCGGCACCTGTATCTGCACCCAGAGATCAGGACTATGATTATTCATCGCCGATTGAGCAGCCGACTTATGAACCGACTACAGTGCCAAACGTTCCCCCGGTTCCTGATACCCAGAAAGATTTAGATGATATTCCGTTTTAAAGATAATTGGCACACCTTTAGCGTCTCTTAAGGGAGGGAAATCTTGAATGTAAAGACGTGCCATGGCGCATCTATAGGGGTGAATTTCATGACTAAGAAATGTTAACCACCCTCAAATTCTGACTGTTCCCGGTTCCCTCGCCTTACCACCTATTCAGCCGCCCCTACTTATCGACTGCAATGAGCCGCAACTTGGTAAGATATGTAACTGCCAATGTTGCGGTACTGATGATCGAATCTGGCAAAATTTGCTATAATTTCCAAAACTAATCATTCAGATTAGTTTTAATAATAGTGTTGGTTAATTTGTCAGATAGGATAGAATTGTGTTTCAAGTTCTCTACCCCCTCATTCAGGCGATTCAGCCTTTCCTCATACCCTTGTGCTTTTGTCTAGCGTGGACAATAGTAATCATGAGCCTAGTAACAGTCGGGTTGGCGATTAAAGACGGTGTGGCAAATGCTAAGCGTATGCATCAAATCCCTTGTAGCCACTGTCAATTTTTTACCAACGATTATCGTCTCAAATGTACCATTCATCCGTCTGTTGCCAATTCGGAACAAGCGATTAATTGCCGAGACTACTGTCCAGCTAATCAGAGTATGACGCTGAATTAGCCCCAGGTGGCGGACGTGCCGATAATAAAATAATTCTAAAATGCTGTAATCCTTGTTAGTATTGGATTACGGCAAATAATTAAAGTTATCCCCTCAGATTGAGATTCAACCGAGGGGTGGTTTTCATGAAAAATATTGTGACAAAATGAGCATTATTCAGACTCACCAGATCGTTTGTTTAGAATACGCAACACGCCACTTATACGCTGAAGTGATTGAAGTCGTTGAATGGCGGCAGATTTGCTGGTTGCGTCCTTTGATGTTAGCTGTAACCTCAAGCGAGAATGAAGATATAACCTCGGTTCTGCCTCAATCTCTCAGATTGTATGATTTGCGTCAAGGACCTGACGTACTTTGGCCCACAAAGTTTTTACGACTGGTTTGGGATACGGAGGTCATTCCTCTATTAGCACAACTGGAAGACTTACATCGTCACCCAAAAGATAATTCTGATACTCGCCATCAACTTGCTGATTTCATTGCTGAAATTTGGCAAACCTATCCTCAGGAGTTTGATTCATCCCTGAAATCAACTCTATAGGGTAATCTAAAACTGGCTTTTGGCACTTACAAAAATTTCCCGTCTAGCTGGTGATGATTAACGTAACCCTCTAAACACTAGGAACTAACCGGATTCTACCCGCATCCATCTCAGCCATTAATAATTCAAGGGCTTCGTAATCAGCATCGGAAATATATCCTAAGCGAGTTAATTCGTAGTTAATTTCATTCTCTATATCAGGAGTTAGTTGCCTGATATAAAGCGCTCTTTCAACCAAATGGCGGATAACGTAGGTGGTTTTCACTCTTGATATACACAGAATTCCATACTAGATCAATTCTCTGGGGAATTCCTAGGCGAGAGCGTGATTCTAATCATTTTTTTTGGTGATCTATATCACTGTTATTTGGCAAAAAATCGTATAGGGAATTGATTCGATAACTAAATCAACGGTTTGCTTAAGCCGCAGAAAAAGCAGCAATTAAAATAGTTTATCGCAGGTCAGCCCTTCTTGGGTAATCGATTAGCGTATTTGATTATACTAAAAATTGTTAAAGAAGTAGAATAAATGCTAAAACATGATTCATTTTATTCTCTACCTGAAGGAAGATGCCACAGATAGGCTATTAATTATAGATATGTAGCAACTGGTATTAAGGATAAATATTTCGTGACGCAGAAATTGTGGGATATGAGTTTTGACTAAGTGTTCATTATTCAGTATATTAGGCTACAAAACTTAATCTTTTTTTGCGGAACACTAAAAACCGAAAGAAGGAAAATCCCCAACGAAGGAAACCTTAACCCGTTGTTAATGAAAATTTGTAGCTGATTGGAGAATTGACGCGCTATCTTTAGGTGGATTCTCTAATCCAATGTCTTAACCTATACAAATCTGAGGAGTGAGCTATGGCAATCGCAACTTTAAACTCCAAATTATCAATCGTTAGACCAACGGGTCAGGTTAATGCCTCTAATGCGGTTGAATTGGATCGGCAACTGAAATCAGCTATTTTGTCGGAACGCTATTCGACGGTGCTGGTAGATATGCAGCAGGTAGAAACCCTTGACAGTGCTGGCTTGGGTGTATTGGTATCCGCGTTGCGTTTAGCGCAACAGCGAAATCAGCGCTTTAGCATTTGTGGTGTGGGGGATTCAGTTCGGATGATTTTTGAGCTAACTCAACTGGATCAAGCCATGGAAATCTTTGAAAGCTATGATGCTTTCTTGGCAACCTTAGCCACTCAAGAAGACAGCCCAAGACGGACAATGGCTTATGCTTAATTCCTTTGGCATTAGCTAGCTTAAACGCTTAGTAGTGTTCCCTGATAACGCTGTCAAGCAGATGTCCCTGATATCGAGAAACTAGAACCCTATCATAAAGTAGGTGAATTGTACACTCCCCTGACGGATTCATTTGTTCTTCCTGGAGACAGTCACAGGATTGTCGAGTGACGATTGGGCATTATTGCTAGTCTTCTGTAAGATGGATGAGTTGTAAGGGTTAACTGCACTCGATTCAGAGGGGCAAGGTTGTCATGACGATCGCACCAGAGAAACTACTGACTAAAGACATCATCAAACCAGCCCGCTACCTGGGAAATGAGTTAGGCGCTGTCCATAAACCCTGGGACACGGCTAAGGTGCGCTGGGTATTAACCTACCCAGAAGTCTATGAAGTGGGTGCATCTAATTTAGGGCATATTATTCTCTACAACATCCTAAACACTCAACCTCGACAACTTTGCGATCGCGCGTATTTACCCGCATCCGATTTAGCCACGAAATTGCGGGACACTCAAACCCCTTTGTTTACAGTCGAAAATCGGCGATCGCTCACCGACTTTGATATCCTGGGATTCAGCCTCAGCTACGAACTTGGGGCGACGAATATTCTGGAAATGCTTTCCTTAGCCCAGATTCCCCTCACTTGGCAAGAACGGGCAACTCACCCAATCACAGAAATTCCCCTAATTTTTGCTGGCGGACAAACCGCGACATCCAACCCAGAACCCTACGCCGACTTTTTAGACGTTGTGGCGCTAGGGGATGGGGAAGAAGTACTCCCCGAAATGGGTTTAATTATTGAAGAAGGCAAAGCCGCCGGATTAACTCGCACGGAATTACTCTTAGACTTGGCGCAGATTCCGGGGGTTTATGTGCCACAATTTTACGATATGGCAGAGGATGGTTCAGTTCATCCCAATCGCCCCGATGTGCCAGCGCGGATTTTGCGGCGAGTCGCTACACCAATCCCGGAGTATTCTATTGGACTTGTACCCTATATCGAAACCGTTCATGATCGGTTGACGATTGAAGTTCGACGCGGTTGTACCAGGGGTTGTCGTTTTTGTCAACCGGGAATGTTAACCCGCCCCGCCAGGGATGTAGAACCGGAGAAAGTCGTGGATGCGATCGCAAAGGGAATGGGGGCGACGGGATATAATGAGTTTTCCCTGCTTTCTCTTTCCTGTTCCGATTACCTATCCCTACCCGCCGTGGGATTGGAAGTAAAGAATCGTCTCAAAAATGAGAATATCTCCCTATCTCTCCCCAGCCAACGGGTGGATCGGTTTGATGAAAATATTGCCAATATTATCGGTGGTACACGCAAAAGCGGGTTAACCTTCGCCCCAGAAGCCGGCACCCAGCGGATGCGGGATATTGTGAATAAGGGATTGACGAATGAAGAATTACTGCGGGGTGTAAAGACGGCGTTTGAGCAAGGGTGGGATAAAGTTAAACTCTACTTTATGATTGGCTTGCCCGGTGAAACCGATGCCGATGTGATCGGGATTGCGGAAACGGTGAGGTGGTTGCAGCAAGAATGTCGGGCATCGGGGCGGAAACGGTTTGGCTTTAATATCACGATTTCTAACTTTACGCCTAAGCCGCATACACCATTCCAGTGGCATTCGGTGTCTACGTCTGAGTTTATCCGCAAGCAAGAGTTATTACGCGATGCCTTTCGCCGGATTAAAGGTGTAAAAGTCAACTACACCGATGTACGAATTTCGGCAATGGAAGACTTTGTGGGGCGCGGTGACAGACGCTTAGGGGCGGTGGTGCGTCGCGCCTGGGAATTGGGTGCGGGAATGGATGCCTGGTGGGAAAGTTTAGATAAAGCGTTTGCGGCTTGGGAAGGTGCGATCGCCGAATCAGATCTTACCTGGAAATATCGCCAAATCGAAAACGGCGAATGGAATGTGTTTGATGGTGCAAACCTCTCGCACTCAGACGGGGCGGGTTTAGTTGCATCTGGGTATAAAGCAAAGGATAGTAGTGAAACCCGCCCCTACACCCTTTCCCCCTTACCCTGGGATCATATTGATACCGGGATTGATAAAAACTGGCTGATTGAAGACTTACAACGCGCCCTAGATGCGGCGACTGTACCCGATTGTGCCTTTGAGGGCTGTTCTCACTGTGGAATCTGTGGCACGGATTTCGGTCATAATATTGTCTTTGAACCGCCGCAAATTCCCGAATTTACAGGTCATTTTAAGCCAAATCAACACAAAGCGCAGCGATTGCGGGTGTGGTACGGTAAGGTGGGCGAAATGACATTAGTCAGTCATTTGGATTTAGTCCGGTTATTTGACCGTGCGGTGAGACGGGCATCGTTACCGATTACCTTTACTGGCGGATATCATCCTGGACCCCGGATTATGATCGCGAATGCGTTGTCATTGGGGATGTCGAGTAGTGGTGAGATTGCTGACTTTGAGTTAACCGAGTCGATGGATGTGGCGGAGTTTCAGCAACGGCTAGCGGATCAGCTTCCGCCGGATATCCCAGTTTATCAGGTTGAAGAAGCGGATTTAAAGGTGCCAGCGACAACCCGACTCTTAGAGAAAGCGGAGTATCGGCTTGAGGTGGTAAGCGAAGCGGGATCAGCGTCGCTGCAACAGTGGCAAGATTGGGTTAATCAGGTGAATCAGGCTGAGGCGATTTGGCTAGAGAAGCGCACCAAGTCGGGGAAAAAGAAGTCGGTTAATTTACGCGATCGCTTATTTGAGTTAGAACTGATAGAGGTGAAAACAGACGCCCCATCCCAACCTGCCGTACTACGTTATGTTGGCAGTTGTCGGAATGACGGCACGCTGCTGCGACCTGAAGATATCATCTATATGGTAGAGCAGGTGGGGCAACAGGAATTTCAGTTATTGCACAGTCATCGACAACGGCTCATTTTAGGTGAAGCGATTTAACTCAGGATGAATGTCACTGACTTAAAGCCCCGACACCCGCCCGGAGTTCAAACTCCGGGCTAAAAGCTCAAGTCCACTAAAGTGGACTAAAACTTTTAATCCGAATGGTACTCACTTAAAACTGATAGATAGTGCCTAACCTATGGTATAGCAAGAGTTCCGGCGATTCCAAAAGGCTTAAGTCAGTGCCATTATTCTTGGTCTAGTCAGCTTTAGCTGACTTTCGCTTGGGTTCCTTGGGTTTAAACCCAAGGCTAACTACGGTATAGCAAGAGTAGGCACGAAGCGTGCCAGAAGCGCTAAAGCGCTGACTACAAACTTTCAAGATATACCGTAGGGTGGGCATTGCCCACCAGCTTTAATTCCCCACCAGCTATCAGATCCCCGACTTCTCCAAGAAGTCGGGGATTTAAACTAACTCATTCTCAGGATAGACGAGAAACTAACTTCGGCTGGATAGCCTATAGGCATTGAGTTTTAGAGATGAACTGATGAAAACCCCTAAATCCTACGATACCAGACCTGCCGACTTAGAAACACCCGGAGATATTGAGCAGCCGGATACATCGGGTGAAAAACAAAACCAAGCTTCTACCAATACCGCTAATAATCAGACTGATGCCGACATTTTAAGAGAACAGGCTATCTCAGATGCACAAGCAAGAGATGACTTACAAGCGAAGCAAGACGATCAGTAAGTGAGAAAAAAGCATTTGTAAGGGTTTGAGGCTGGTTAAGGTTGTTCGGCATTTAGATTGGGATATCTCAGAAGGCAACAGGCAACAGGGAATCTTGGCTATTTTTCTGAGAAAATGATACTTAATTTATCATTTTTTCCCTTGGATTTCATGGCAATCAATATGAAAATTGATCTGGAACAATCTACAGACAATTTTCAATCTGGATGACTATGATACTTACAACAGAACAACACCTTGCCGCCAAAGTTCGGGCTGACTTCCCGATTTTGCAAGATAAAATCAACGGTAAACCTTTAGTTTACCTAGATAATGCCTCAACCTCCCAAAAACCTTTACAAGTTCTTAAGACTTGGCAGAACTACTATGAGCATACTAACGCTAATGCTCACCGAGGTATTCATACCCTAAGTTCCCAAGCCACCGAAGCCTACGAAAACGCTCGGCAAAAAATTGCCACATTTGTTAATGCCACATCTGCCCAAGAAATTATCTATACCCGCAACGCCACAGAAGGCATTAATTTAGTTGCTTCCACCTGGGGAGGAAAAAACTTACAGCCTGGGGATGAAATCATTCTCTCGGTGATGGAACACCACAGCAATCTGATCCCATGGCAACAGATTGCCCAACGCACAGGTGCTGTGTTAAGATTTGTCGAATTGACCGACACTCAAGAATTTAACGTAGAGCAGTTTAAAACTCTACTCTCCAATCGCACGAAACTGGTATCAATTGTTCATGTTTCTAACACGTTAGGCTGTATAAATCCAATCCAAGACATTACCGCCCTGGCGCATCACTATGGCGCGAAAGTATTAATTGATGCTTGTCAAAGTACACCCCACCTAAAACTTGATGTACAAGCGATTGATTGCGATTGGTTAGCGGCGTCGGGACACAAAATGTGCGCTCCCACAGGGATTGGTTTCCTGTATGGGAAATTAGAGGTTCTCAAAGAAATGCCGCCATTTTTAGGGGGCGGGAAGATGATAGCCGAGGTTTTTCTGGATCATGCCACTTATGCCGATATTCCCTACCGTTTTGAAGCCGGAACTCCCGCCACGGGGGAAGCGATTGCGATGGGTACAGCCGTGGATTACCTCACCGCCATTGGCATGGACAAAATCCAGGCGTATGAACATGAACTGACTGCCTATTTGTTTGAGCAATTAAACACGATTCCCAGTATCACAATTTATGGTCCTAAACCTAAAGCTGACGGCAGTGGTAGAGCCGCGTTAGCCTCATTTACCTGCGGAACGATCAACCCTTATCAGTTAGCTCAAGTTTTGGATCAGGCGGGTATTGCGATTCGGGCGGGTCAATATTGTACCCAACCCTTGCATCGGATTCTCGGTGTTCCTTGCACGGCTCGCGTGAGTCCCTATTTCTACAACACCCGCGAGGAGATTGATACATTTATCAGTGCTTTAAAAGAGGCGATTCCCTTTGTAATAGCGCTGCAATGTCAGGCAAGATAAAGAATAAATCATCGGGTTATCGCCATTTGTCCCAATTGCAGCCGTTCTGAATAATTGAGGATTTTTTCCCCACGTTGCCCTGCTCCCTGTGGGGATTAACTAATGTCCTAACGTATCCTCGTAGTGCTATAACAACAAAGGTTCTGGAGTTCGGTTCAGGGAAGATTAATTTTGGTCGTCTGCTGACTTTCTCAGATCGGGTGCAGATTTTGGGGTTTGGTTCAATTGCTGTAAGATGCTCTCCAATTCTTGTTGGTATTGACCGTATTTTTGCCAATTGCCTTGACGCATGGCTTCCTGTGCTTTTTGATAGGTTTCCAAGGCGGATTGGGCGAGTTTGGAAACTCCTTCTTTTGGTGGAGCAGATGGTAGAGTCGAAGTAGGTTGTTGCACGTCTGCTTGGGTTCCGCCAAAGATAGTCGCTAAAGCTTCCTCTAAGGTTTCTTCCATAACCACTTCTTTCGCATAAGCAACAATTACCCGCTTCAATTCTGGCAGTTCGCCTTGTTCAGCCCGCAGATAAACGGGTTCGACGTACAGTAATGATTGGTCAATGGGAATCACTAATAAATCGCCGCGAATTACTCGCGATCCTTCCTGACTCCATAGGGTTAATTGTTGAGAAATTTGCGGATTTTGGTTAATGCGAGCTTCAATTTGGGATGGACCATAAACCAGTTCTTGTTTCGGGAATTCGTACAGGAGTAATTTGCCGTAGTTTTCTCCATCAGAACGCGCTGCCATCCACGCAATCATATTATCTTTATTGACGGGGGTAAAGGGCAGAATTAGAATAAATTCTTCGCTTGACGCTTCGGGTAAGCGCATGATCACATAGTAAGGCTCCATGATCTGCTCATTCCCTTCATAAATTTCTGTCGGAAAACGCCATAAATCCTCCCGATTGTAAAAGACTTGGGGATTATTCATGTGGTAAGACAGATACATCTGCGCCTGAATGGTGAATAGATCCAGGGGATAGCGGAAATGGGCTTTTACATCGGCTGTAATCTCGTCTTGGGCGGTAAATAAGGTGGGGAATATTTTGCGATAGGTTTGCAGTACTGGATCATCTTCATCAACAACCACAAACTGCATGGTGCCATTAAACGCATCCACGACAACTTTAACGGAGTTGCGAATATAATTGATATCGCCTAGAGACATTTGGGCGATATCGTCGCCTTGGACGATGGCGCTAGCATTATTACTTTGAGAAACAGGTTCAGAATAGGGATAGCGATCGCTTATCGTATAAGCATCAATAATCCACTGCAATCTGCCATCAATTAGGGTAATATAAGGGTCTTTATCAAACCGCAAAAAGGGTGCAACTTGGTTCACCCGTTCCCCAATCTGGCGATGGTAATGAATGCGGGAGGTGTTGATAAAGTAATTGGAGATTAAAATTTTCAGATCGCCCAAATCATAAGCATAAGCTAATCGTTGCCAGAGGGAAGGAATGGGTACGCCCCCGTTTCCTGCGTAGGTGGTGAAGGCATTTTCATCGCCACGGGGATAGTCAAATTCTTGGGTATTTGTACCTGTAAATATATAGGTGTCGGTTTCTTCGCCATAGTAAATGGCGGATTCATCCACCTGAAGATCGACTTGGGAGATAGGCGGAATATCTTTGATAAACAGTTCGGGTAAGCCATCCTCGGTGACTATATTAACCGGACTCATCACCAAACCATAGCCATGGGTATATTTTAGCCGTTCGTTGACCCAAGTCTGAGCGCGATCGGGGACTTGGGAATACACTAATTCCCTGGGTGAAAGCATCACCTGTCGGTAATTCTCGTCAATGGTGTAGCGATCAACATCGACATCTTTAAATCGATAGTAAAGGCGAATTTCTTGGAGTTGACGATAGGTACTTAATAATGGTCGATAATCCCACAAGCGAATATTACGAATCGTGGATTGGTTTTCTTGCAACGCTTGACGACTTAATTGTTCTTCCGCTGGATAGTCCTGGGTTGGTACTTCGTCTAAATCATAAGCCTTGCGCGTATAGGCGATATTATGTTCAATGTAAGGCTTTTCTTTTTCTAATTCATTCGGTTCGACAATAAATCGTTGTTGAAACCAGGGAAAAAGACCACTGAAAACGAAAAAAGCAATCAGATAAATTCCGATTCCGTAGGTGGGTAAGGTAATATTATTTTGCCAAATTGCCAGGATAAACGACAAGCCTAGCAGAAGGGATACAATGCTCATAATCCAGAACGCTAGACGTTGAGCATGAGCATCGGTGTACCCTGCACCATAGACGACACCATCGCCTGTGTAGAGTAATTCATAGCGTTCTAGCCAAAAGCCGATCGCAATTACTAAAGCAATTCCTGCTAACAGTAAACTGAGATGGGTTTTTACGTCTTTAGTGAGGAAATGTTGCCAGTAGCGATCTAACCTTATTTTGCCTTTTAACACATAAACGGCAACAGCTAGAACAAACCCCCAGCCTAAGAGAGTCAATACCCAATCTTTTAACCCCTCATAGAACGGAAACTGAAACAAGTAAAACCCAATATCCTGTTGATAAATGGGGTCAGTCAGATTAAACTCGGTGGCATTCAGATATTTTAATATCGTCTCCCAAGCCGATGCACTGCTGGTGGCGGCGGCTAAACTAATCAGGAAGATCACCACTAAGACGGCGGAATTGGCGATACTATCGGTATAGGGAGCTAAATCACTACCGTCTAGGAAACGAAACGCGCGATCGCGAGTTAGACGCTGCGCCATCCAATAGTTAAACCACAAGAATAGTCCGTAAATAATAAAGGTTCCCACCCAAGCCATAATTTTCCAGGTGATCCGCGTCCAGAATACATCTGAAAAGTTAACGGAATTAAACCACCAGGCTTCTGTGAGAATGTGAACCAGGGTGTGAGAGAAAGGTAAGCCGAGGATAACGACTAATAGAAAGCCTATGATAATTTTATTGGCTGATTTCATAATTTTTTAATTAACTCACCGGAATCCGTAAGCCATAATCCAACCCTAACACGAATGTTATGGACTAACCTAAGTTCGTAGTTGCGCTTCAGCGCTAAAAATCCTAGCATCGCCCACTAGAAACCCATACGTCAGTGCTATTCTTCTGCAACATCAGGTTTCCAACTCAAAGTTAAGGTATCAGAACTTCCCATTATAGTGAAGAGACATAATTTTTTCCTCTAACAAACGGTATAAAAAAAATTATCAGGGTGGTTCAGTTATCACATTTTTACACTGTGTCAGTTTTAGGAATGAAACCAAGTGACTAATCAAGTATCAATAAAAATTGTCAATTCTAGGGCAAATTGATATCTTTTATCAATAAGTTAAAAGGTTTAAGTTTAATTAAAATCAGCTAATAGTCATTTACCTACCTGCCATAATAGAGAGAGGACGTTAGTAAGAGTTCACTACAGTGATTACTGGATCGAGCTTGTTCTCATCCCTTGATGTGACCAATGCTCTTGCTATTAATACATAAGGTATTCCTATCTCTACAGAGGAATGATCAACTTAGGGAGGAACTAATGTATATCAAATTGTATCATTTTCAGCAGGTACTAAACTATAAACCCAGCCAAAATATTGTAGGGATTCCAAAAATTATTCGCAACACTATTTACCTGTTAGGTTTATCTGCCATTTTTATCAGTCCGGTTGCTGCTAGAGAAGTTCAAATTTCTCAGATTAGCTCCACAATGGCAGAAACTTACATTGCCCAAACTACTGCTGAAGATTTTCTCCGGCGAGGAGTACAGAAATTAGAAATAGGTAACTTGCCGGGAGCAATTGAGGACTTTAATCAGGCGATTACCACTGACCCCAATTCTGCCTCAGCTTACTCTAATCGAGGTCAAGCCTATGTCTTACAGGGAGAAATTCAGAAAGCCATTAATGATTTCAATCAAGCGATAGAAATTGCGCCTAACTCATTTATTTACTATAATAATCGTGGATTAGCTTATCTAAAAAGGGGAAATTTTGAAGGTGCAATTGCTGATTTCACCACAGCGATTGACATGAACTCAAATTTTGCTATTATTTACAATAATCGTGGATTTGCACATTTACAAGCGGGAAATTTTCCGGATGCTATCGCTGATTTTAATCGGACACTAGAGATTGATCCCAATGATGCTATGGCATACAAAAACCGAGGTTTTACTCGTCTGCTACAGGGAAATATGCAACAAGCAATTTCTGATTTTAAACAATCGATTGAGCTTAATCCTAATGATATTTCAGCTTATCAAGCCAGAGGTATTGCTAACTTAAAACAGGGAAATATTCAAGATGCAATTTCTGATTTTAACCAGGTAATCCAGTTTGATCCTAATTATGCACAAGCCTATGCCAATCGAGGAGCTATTCATCTGCAACAGGATGATATTCAACAAGCACTTTCTGATTTAAATAAGGCGATTGAGATTAATCCCAACTACGCCTCAGCCTATTATCATCGGGGCATTGCCCGTGTTCAATTAGGCAATGAAGAAGAGGCGATCGCGGATTTGCAGAACGCCGTAGATTTATCTAGACAACAGGGCGACAGGACGCTTTATCAATTGTCCATTGACCAAATTCAGATGCTTCAGCAGTAATTGCAGCTACATTATTCGACAATTTATATGAAGAAATCAGTCGATATCAGGAGAAATCTATGAGACTAATTCACGCCACAATTCCTCTATTGGGTTTAACTTCTGTCCTAATCATTCCAGTTACTACTCATGCAATCCAACCTGTTCAAATTGGGTCTACCACAGTTAACACAGTTAACCGCTATATCGCCCAAAATACGGCTGATGATTTTCTTCAACAAGCAGTAGAAAAAATAGAAAGAGGAGACTTGCGCGGAGCAGTTGATGACTTTACTCAGGCGATTGCAGTTGAGCCTAATTTAGCCCCCGTCTATGATTACCGAGGATTTGCACGTTTACTATTAGGCAATCTTCAAGAGGCAATCGCTGATTTTAACACAGCAATAGAGCTTGATTCTAACTTTGCCAATGCCTATAATCATCGAGGAGTTGCTTTTGATCAACTCGGAGAAACTCAAAAATCAATTGCTGACTACACTCAGGCAATAGAACTTGATCCTAGTTTAGTTGGTGCTTATCTCAATCGAGGGGTGGCTTTTGAAAAATTAGGAGAAATCCAAAAGGCAATCGCTGACTACACTCAAGCAATCGAGCTTCAGCCTGATTTCGTTGGGGCTTACAACAATCGAGGAAGCACTTATCTAAATCAGGGAGATATTGAACAAGCCATATCAGACTTTAATCAGGCAATAAATATTAATACCAATGATGCTGATGCTTACTATAATAGAGGTATTGCTTATATTCAATATGGCAATATTGAGAAAGCAATGTCTGACTTTAATCAAGCAATACAGCTTAATCCAAATTATGCTTTAGCTTACAATAATCGCGGACTTTTGTATCGAGAACAGGGAAAGCTAGAGGAAGCTTTAGCTGACTTCAGTAAGGCGATTGAGATTGAACCTAACTTAGCTATCGCCTACAGCAACCGAGGTACTATTTACCTGAAACTCATAGAAATACAGAATGCTATCCGCGACTTTACTCAAGCCATTAAACTGAACCCCAATTATGCTATGGCTTACAACAACCGGGGATTTGCATATCTGCAAAGGGGAGAAATGCAGAAAGCTTTTGCCGATTTGAACCAGGCAATTGAGATTAATCCCTATCTAGCTCTCGCCTACGCAAACCGGGGACATGCTCACCGAAAAACAGGAGATATTGAGAGTGCCATTGCTGATTACACTCAGGTAATTGAGATTATTCCCAATAATGCTGCCGCTTACTACCAACGGGGAACTGCCCTTGTTCAATTAGGGAACGAAGAAGAAGCGATCGCGGATTTCCAGAAAGCCGCCGATTTGTTTAGACAACAGGGTCAAATGACATTTTACCAAAATGCCCTTGACCAAATCCAGGAACTTCAGCAGTAATCCACTCTACATCATACATAAATGCCCCGTTTAATATGTCGAGTTCAGGAGACATCTATGAAATTCATTCACCGTACAATTCCTCTATTGGGTTTAACGGCTATCCTGATCACCCCAATAACTGCTCGTGCTGTTCAAAATCGCCCAATAGATGCGGTTACGCTCAAAGATTACATTGCCCAAACCACTCCTGAGGATTTTATCCAACGAGGAATACAGCAAGAGCAAAGTGGTGATCTTAAGGGAGCAATCACTAACTTTAATCGAGCAATTGAGCTTAACCCTTTTTATTCCCCAGCTTATGCTCAACGAGGAATTTTTCGCCTGAAACAGGGTGATATTAGTGGTGCAATTAGGGACTTTAATCGGTGGACTGAGATTAATCCAAACTCTGCCCAAGCATACAACTTCAGAGGATTTGCTCGTCAGCAACAGGGGGACATTGATAGTGCGATCACCGACTTTAAGCGGGCGATTGAAATTGATCCTAATTACGCCCCAGCCTATGACAATCGGGGAGTTGCTTACGGACAACAGGGAGAAGTCCAGAAAGCGCTAGCCGACTTTGACACAGCCATTGAAATTGACCCTAACTTCGCTCCAGCTTATCACAACCGCGCAGTTGCCCGTGTGAAACAGGGCAACATGGAGGCGGCAATTCGCGACTTTAATCGGGCAATTGAGGTTGATCCGAACGATGCTCAAGCCTACTATACTCGAGGAGCTGTCTATTTTAAACAGGGAGATACCCAAGCAGCACTCGCTGACTTTAATCAGGCAATCAGGATTGACCCTAATAATGCTCAACCTTACTATAATCGCGGAGTTGTCCGTGTAGTACAGGGGGAACTTCAGGAGGGAATTGCCGATTTCACTCAGTCGATTCAACGTGATCCTAACTATGCTGCTGCCTACTACAATCGGGGAACTGCCTTTGTTCAATTAGGTAATGAAGAAGAAGCGATCGCGGATTTCCAAAAGGCAGCAGATTTATCCAGACAACAGGGCAATATGACGCTGTACCAAAATGCCCAACAACAAATCCAGCAGCTTCAGTAGTGCTTAGGGAGCTGCGTAAAAATAGCCGTAAAGAGGTACATGAGGTAAGGGTACGGTAATGCCGTACCCCTACGATTGATAATGGATTCATACATAATGGAGATTAATCTCGCTGGTTTATACACCCTCCCTCAATGAGTATATTTGTTAGCAAACGTTAGCAAAAAGGTATCGGAACACAGTATGAACACTATCGAATCTATCGTTCTCAGAGAACTCCGCCAACTGCCCCCAAGTCAACAAAATGAAGTTCTCGATTTTGTGCAATTTCTCCGCAGAAAATCTTCCAATATCCCGAAAAAAAGTGTCAGAGGACTCTGTGCGGATTTGCCCTTTGACTTAACTGAACAAGATATAACTGAAGCGCAACAAGAAATGTGGGGTAATCTCGGTGAGGAGGAATTCTAAATGTCTTCAGTTATTGCTGATACCCATGCCATTATTTGGTATTTATTTGACCAAAATAAATTATCCAAAACGGCTTTTGACGCTTTAGAGCAATCCATTAATCAAGGTGGACAAATTTATATTTCCTCGATTTCGTTGATTGAAATCATATATCTCGTTGAAAAAGGGAGATTACCAACAGAAACCACCGCCAAACTCACTAAAGCCTTACAAGATCCCCAAATGGGCATCGAACTCATCCCTATAGACATTGACATTGCCTCTGCGATCGCCACGATTAACCGAGATACCGTACCTGATATGCCAGATCGGATTATTGCCGCCACTGCCCTAACTCTACATCTTCCCTTAGTGACCCGCGATGCCAAAATTCAGCAAGCCTTAAACATTCAAACGATTTGGTAAGCTGTCATGCATTTAAATGGGGTATTAGTAGCGAGCAATATGCTCGCACTACAAGGATTTCGTAATTATTGACATTAAGGTTTGAATGCCGAACAGCTTAATCCTCACCCAACTATCTGCAAACATCCTTTGCTGATTTAACCATAAATTTTTCGGTAATAATCTTGATACTCCTTCGACAGCAACGGCTCCCACCAATCCCGATGGGTCAAATACCATTCAACGGTGCTACGTAATCCTCCTTCAATCGTTTCTTGAGGCGTCCAACCCAGTTTTGCCTTAATTTTGCGAGCATCAATCCCGTATCGGCGATCGTGTCCGGGTCGATCTTTTACAGAAGTAATTAACTTTTTACTAGGAGAAACAGGCAAATCCGAGGCTAACTCATCCATAAGCTGGCAAACCATCCGAACTAAATCCAGATTTTTGATTTGGTTGTTACCGCCAATGTTATAGGTTTCGCCGGGAGTTCCTTGGTGAATGACTAGATCAATAGCTTGACAGTGATCATTCACATAAAGCCAATCCCGCACATGCTGTCCATCCCCATAAACGGGTAAGGGTTGACCCAGCATGATGTTAATGCACATCAGGGGGATCAGCTTTTCAGGAAACTGATAAGGACCATAGTTATTGGAGCAATTGGTAATTAGCGTCGGTACATTGTAGGTATGATGATAGGCACGGACGATGTGATCACTACCCGCTTTAGACGCCGCGTAGGGACTGTTGGGTTGATAGGGTGTTGTTTCACTAAACAAGGGGTCATTCGGATTCAAACTGCCATAGACTTCATCTGTAGAGACATGGAGGAAGCGATCGCTCTTGAGAGATCCCCGCTTTTTCCAATGCTGGCGAAAGGCTTCCAAAAGAGTGGACGTACCTAAAACATTCGTTCTGACAAATGCTTCGGGTCCCAAAATTGAGCGGTCAACATGGGATTCCGCCGCAAAGTGGGCAACGGTATCAATCGTCTCACTGCGGAGTAAGGCATCAACGAGAGTGCGATCGCAAATATCTCCCGGTACAAACCGCAAATTCTCTCGTCCCTCGACTGGCTCTAGATTCCGACGATTGCCGGCGTAACTGAGCAAATCGAGGACAACGACTCGATCCTCTGGGTAGCGATCGCACCAGTGATGGACGAAGTTGGAGCCAATAAACCCCGCTCCACCTGTTATGAGTATGCGGCGAGGTTCTCGTGAAGGCATAATAACTTGGGTTCCTTTTTGCTGTAATCTCGGAGGGGATAATTCTAACCGTCGATCATCTTAACATCCGGTTGGGGATCAAGGAGTAGACGGGTTCAAAATTGATCCCGAATGCCCTTTTGGGATTAGAGGGTGGGTACAACTACGTCAGGTGGATTGGAGGCTTCAGGGCTTTCCTCTGTTGGATTCGCTGATTCTTCAGGTTGGTCTTTTGGAGCCTCGGACTCTGAGGTTGTGTCTGATGGCGATGGTTGTTCAGAGTTTTCTGGATCACGATCCGAGGTGTCTGGATTGGATGAAGAAGAACTTGGGGAATTCGACTCCTCAGCCGCCTCCGGATTCTCAGGTTGGGGTGCTGGTGAATTAGAACCCTCAGGAGTCTGCTCCGAGGCTTCGGGAGGTGTTGGCTTCGGACACACCTTGTCTTGATCTGAGAACTCAACAGAGACTTGGTATTCCTGTGGCTGTTCGGTGCGATTCAGAAAACGATGAGCTTGAATTGTATCTTGTGCCTTTTGCTCAAGAATGGGATCACCGACTCCTTGAATGAATTGTAAATTCGTCGGTTTGCCATCAGTGCCGACAACGACGCTATATAGGGCGTTGCCATTAACCTGCTTCTGGCAAGCGGCTTTAGGATAGGAAGCAATCAATGTTCTGCGTTGTAGAGATGGAGATTCTACCTTATTCCCTTCAGCGCCAGTTCTATCTGACTGTTGCTCAGAGTTGGGTTTCTGGGCTACTGATTGATCCGATTCTGATGCCGTCTCTTCCGGATTTGGGGTTGGATCATCTTGATTAGCAGCAGGATCAGTCTCTGGATTGAGAGCAACTTCCTTTTTATCTCTGGGGGGTTCCGGTGGTTTAGAGCGTGGATTCGTCAACACCGATGAGTTGCGATCATCGCGTAATTGTTCTGCCAAACGATCAATACTCGGTGTCGGCTTTGTTTCTGTGGCTCTTGATTCAGGATTCATTGTTCCTGGAGGAGGCGGTGGCGGAAGTTGGCTAGGAAAAACTGGAATTCCTAGATTTCTCCTCATGGATGGAAATGGGGTACTCGGTTGATTCAGGGAGATTCGGGTTCGGGTTCGTTTCGGAGTCGAAGACGACGATGACGGAATTTTGAACGATTGGGAAGGGGACGCCACGGAAATGTTGCCATCGAGGGGTAAAGAATCTAAGGAATCCTGAGAGGGGAGAGGTGGGAGAGGTGGGAATGGCGATTGTAATGGTGTTTGCTGATAAATATACGGGGGAACCGTTGGCACCGATAAATCGGGTAGGCGACTCAAATCGGCTTCGCTTAATTCCAACATTTGTACAGTTCGCCGCGTCAGTGGCGCTTCATTGGAAAAAACGGGGACATAAGAGGGTAAGGTTAGCCCCAAGATGACATGAATACCCACCGATGCCATGACCGCGATTCCGGTTGGCTGATTAAGTTTCTCGGAAACCGTTCTAAATAAGAGATTCGACATAGCCGTTATCATTCTCTCCGTTGCGGGGTTGTCGGGAATTCTATTCGTTTTAATTTAATAAAAATAATCTAGAGTCTAATTGAACTCAGGGATTGGGTAACGTTGACAATCATGATGGAAAAGTAGGGTAATTTTAGGGTTGGGCGATCGCGTAAATCGTGATAAATCACTTGATCGGGTAGGGTAGCGCGTTCGACTACCCAGGCGGTGTCCAATAATTGGCGACGATGCAACACCTGCCAAACCTGTTCATACACCGAACTTACTTTCATCAGGACTATGACATCCGCCCAGTCTAAAATTGTTTCCAGTTCCTTTACATTATAGAGAGCTGGCAGCACCACCAAGCGATCGCGCTGTACCGTTAGCGGTAATCCTAACACTGAGGCGGCTGCCATGGGTGAACAAACGCCAGGAATCATTTGCACTACGGCGGTGGGTTGCTGCTGTTGCAGGGTTTGCGCCAAATAGGTAAACGTGCTGTAAAAACTGATATCCCCTTCACAAACAAACGCCACATCTTGCCCTACCTTCAGATAATGCCACACCTGGTCGGCGGCTTCTCTCCACGCTTGGGTAAGAATGTCAAGGTCTTGCACGTAAGGAAATGTTAAAGGCAGTTGAACCTGTTGAGCGTCTAACCATTGCCCGATAATTTGCTGTGCCATACCCAATTTCCCCCTCACTCCCGCCGGAAACGCCACCACGGGTGCTTGTTTGAGGATACGCAGGGCTTTAAGCGTGATTAATTCGCGATCGCCTGGACCCACACTCAGACCGTAAAGCGTGCCAACTTGCCCCATGATTATTTGTTACGTTTGATTAAAAAGCTCTACAATCCCAAATGCCACTACCGACTGTTATTCTACCGGGTTTTTTTGCCGGGGCAACTGAATATCGAGGATTAGAAACCGCGTTAAATCAAATTGGGTTTCCCACCGTTACTGTACCGCTACGACAAGGCGATTGGATTCCGACTGTAGGTGGTCGCTCAGTCTTGCCCATCTTACGCCAACTCGACCAAACCGTGAAACAGGTTATGGCAGATTACAACACCAATCAGGTTAATCTGATTGGTCATTCCGCCGGAGGCTGGATTGCCCGAATTTACCTGGGCGAAAAACCCTACGATATTCATGGCGATGTAACATCCTCAGTCCCCGGATTATGGAATGCTCATCCTGCTATTGCCACATTGGTAACATTGGGGACACCTCATACTAGCCAAGAGCGCTGGACGAAACGCAATCTGGATTTTGTGGCAATCAACTATCCGGGAGCATTTTATCCCCAGGTTAAATATATCTGTGTCGCGGGTAAAGCTATCTATGGTCAACGACGCTTGGGTCAATGGTTAGCGTACAACAGTTATCAGCAAACCTGTGGAGTCGGAAATTGTTGGGGAGATGGGATTACTCCCATTGAAGCGGCTCATTTAGAGGGGGCGGTGAATCTCACCTTAGAAGGGGTACTGCATTCACCGCGAAGACAGGGACTTTGGTATGGTTCGCCAGAACCAATGAAATCGTGGGTTCCCTATTTAAGGGCTGATGAATAAGTGCTGTGGTGAGGGGGAGCAGGGGAAGCCGAGGAAGACTTCGGCGTGAGCGCTCAGTCGAACGCTGGGGAAGCTGGGGGAGCAAGGGTACATCTTCCTGAGCAAGGTGATGCCATACTTATGAAGAATACTACCGCCATGCCCGAAAAGCTTGGCGAAGGAGTCAAAACTGTTTCATCCTTCAACAAGATCGCGGGAGTCCTCGGTTTCAACTCTCGTAAACCGAGGAGGGATAGCGGGACGCCGGAAGAATGGAGGCGTCCATCTCCCCTTTTACGCTACACATAAGCCGTTATTTCTCCTGATTAACTCGACTTTACTGGGGGCAAATTGCCCGATACGTTTCCAGGTGTAGTCACAAACGGAAACATTCTGGGTATCTTTAGTTTTAGTGAACCCGCTGACGTAGCCAATGTAGACTTTTCCAGCTTTTTCGGCTCTTACTAAGTCACCAATCCTAAGACCAAACGGGGTAATCGTTCCACCTTTGCGCTTCCTTATTCCCGACTTATCCGGCACTTCAAAGTGCAATTGACGGCGAAAAAAGCCGTACTCTTTTCCCCGTTTCACTGCGCCAGGACGGGTAATGATTTTGAATGGGGAGGGAGTAATGTTGACGCTGCCAAAGTGGGTGTAACCGCGAGAGTTAGAGCCAGTAAACGGGACATATTTGACGAAATACCCGCAAGCCAGTGCCACTCCATCAACTGCGTGGGTCTCCGGTTTGGCTATAGATTTGTTGGTCTTATCCTTCTCTAGACCTAGTTGGCTTCGGAGTTGAGATGTGCCGTTCCCATCCTTTTGCCAGCCTTCGCGGACGTAGACAGGGGTGATACCCTGAGCTTGTCGAAGGGCAATTTTTTCCATCTGGGATATTGCCCAGTTTTGCCCAGTCATCACCGGAGAGAACCCCTTGCCCGACTTGGCGCGTTTGCGTTTGGTCTGGTCTACATCGGCTCTAACTCGCTCATAGCCAATTGCAGCTACCGGGAATATCGCCGCCAACTCTTTGACTACCCTTAACTCCAATTGCCGTGAGGCTTTAATGGATGGGGGGAGTTTGCACTGTTTGCGGTTGTCAAAGCGGCACTGCCGATGGTTACGCAACTTGAACGGAACATCCCGGTTGATCCTTCTACCTCGCCGAGACCGTCGTAGCATGGCGCGGGTTTCCATCCGCTTTTTAACGCGACCAAACGGAAGGATAAGGTGCAGTTGCAGCAGGGTACATTTAGCGGACTGGACACCGACACCGGAGTATGATTTTCCGGGGTCTACTCCGACAGCAATTGGTTGCACTTCCTCTGCCGATGGTGTAATGAGTTGAACGTAATAGATGCCCAAATCCGACCATTTCCCGATAGCTTTGCCTTCCTTAACCCACCGTCTAGCCCTGGATGGCTTAGTGGGCATCAGTGGCTTTCCTTCTTTGCTAACTACTGGAACACGATTCATAGAGATAATCCACTCGTGTAAAATGTTTGCGTCTCTTAAGGCATTGGTAAGGGTGTGTCCTGGAATTACCCAGTTTTCAGAGATTCCTGAACCTACATTTAAGCTGAACTAGAGAAGCGTCCAGCAGTGATTATCCCTTACCAACTCATGCCCTATTCATGTACAGACCGTCCATGGAAGGTCTCTACTGGCAGGTTATCTCTGCCAATCCGCGTCTTCACGAAGTAAGGCGCGGTTCATGAACCTTCGCCTCTTTTTCACCCTTAGGTTTATTGGCAATTTCTTTCACCGCTTTCTCTTCCACAGGCTCAGAAATCGGGATTTCCTCAACCTCTGGCAACTTTTCTACCGCCAGCCGAGAGGACGAACTGCCACCGGATAAGCGTTTCAAGAGTTTAGGTCTGGGATCATGCAGCAGATAAATAATTTGATCGTCAGCCTGCCACGTTTCATTCGCGCTAGCCACTTGTAAATTCCCTTGGCGTTCGATTAATAAGGGAACCAGTTCCCCCGCCCGAATCAACGCTTGTAAATGCGCTCGCTGAAAAGCTAATCCCGACTCTTTTAACGTGGTTGTACCTAACTTGACTTGCCCCTCGACAATATATTTGTTCCACGTCTTAATCGGTAGTTGCGGCACAAAGGCTTGATGGATTTTCGTTTTATTATTCGTGGTATTGGCTTGGGGATCACGAGGAAATACGGCAACCACTCGCGGCGGAGTAAACTCTTCAACCGCTCGTTGAGCTAAGACTAGGTTCACCTCCCCATTCTGGGTCATCGCCAGAAATGTACCCACCGATTCAATCCCAGCTTCTTCTAAAACCTCAACATCTAAACCACTGCTTTGGAACACCCGCAGATTTTCCTCCTCGGCTTTTTGGCAGGCTTCGGGATCAGTGTCGATGAGGACAACCTCTTCTTCCTGTTCTTGAAACAAACGCGCAATCAGACGACTCAAAGGATTACAGCCGACAATCACCGCACCCGTTGCCTTTTCCTGGGGATTCAGTTGTAGCCATTGGGCAACCCAACGCGCCGTTAACCCTTGTAAAAATACCGTCAGCATAATCGTCAAGAAGACCAGGGCTTTAATCGAATCTCCCCCATTAATCCCGCGTTCGGTGAGAAGAATCGCAAATAAGGAGGCGACGGAAGCACTGACAATTCCTTTGGGCGCAATCCAGGATAAAAAGATTTTTTGTCGCCAATTTAAGCCGCTATTCCAGGTACATAAGCTGACACTCACCGGGCGCACCAAGGTCATTAATGCCAAAACCGTGAATACACTGCCCCACCCTAAAGCAAACACACTGTCAATGGACAAATCGGCGGAGAGGAGAACGAAGAGTACGGAAACCCCCAGCACCGTTAATTGTCCTTTAAACCGTCGCAACAGGCGCTCTTCGGGTAGAGAAGACGCACCGACGACGATTCCGGCGACGACGGTTGCCATTAATCCGGATTCGGAGCGAATCGTTTGTGCCAAGCCAAATAAGCCTAACATCCCGGCTAACACCACCAGGTTTTTCAGGTCTTCTGAAAGAAAATCGGCTCGTTTGAGAAATAAACCCAGCAGCCAGCCACCGATACCACCAATCACACCACCAATACCCAGGCGTAACCCTAGACCGACAATGGCAGCCGAGGCTCCCGCCTCGCTGTTGAGAATGGTATCCAGGACAACCACGGATAGAATCGCCCCCACTGGGTCAATTAACACCCCTTCTCCTTCTAAAAGGGCGGCAACTCGTCGATCAACTTTTACTTGTTTAAGCAGTGGACCAATGACTGTCGGACCGGTCACAACTACGAGAGCCGCATAGAGAAAGGCAATCGACCAGGGAAATTCTCCTAACCAATGGGCAGCCATCCCACCGCCTAGCAGCGTAATCAGCGTTCCCAGGGTGACTAGATTTCTCAGAGAACCGGATACTTTGCCTAAGTCGCGCAGGTTGAGGTTAAGTCCTCCCTCAAACAGAATTACGGCAACGGATAAGGCAACAATGACTTCTAAACCCACTCCCAGTTCTTGGGGGTGTAATAAACCCAAACCATCGGAGCCGAGGGACACGCCGAAGATGAGCAGAAAGACGATGCTGGGGACTTTTAGGTATTCGGCAATCACCTGAGCGCTGATTCCAGCACAGACAGCGATGACCATTTGTAGGGTTAATTCAAAAGATCCTTCCATAGGTATGCTTGTCGCAGGTGATCGACTGAGGTCTAGATGCCTGATGATTGGCTCTATTTAACAAAATGAGCAAGTTGAGTTGATAAAGCCTAACTATACTACTGTGAATAAGCGGCAGGAGTGATTCGGTTAACCCGTCGGGTGTGACGCTAACGTTGATCCTAACGCGGCTACGTCTATCTATCTATAAGCAAGTCAGTTTTTGCTAGACTTGTCGCTCTGAAGCAGGTTTAGCTGACTTAATCACGACGATAGTTATTCCTAAAGTTACACTGATCGAGGTAGTCAGAGTTTTTTATTTTTAACTGAAAAGTCATAATTGAAAAGTCACCGTTTGATTAGGTCGCGCCACGGGTTGAGTCACGGTGAAGGCAATGGCAACCTGTTGGATGGCAGCAAGGTGAACAACTGGCGACCAGCAGCACTCTAACTTGTTCGTTTAAAGATGAATCGTCAAACATTTATTTCGGGACGCTCAGAGAGTCGAATTCGCAAAACTCAACGTTGGATTGAGCGGATGTGGATGTTCGGCTTACTCTTAGCCGCTTTGCTCTTATTTTGCCTAAATCTGGATAGCCCACCTCTCTTAAATGGGGGTGAACAAACGATCAATCAGGTCGCTGGTGAATTAACTACCACGCCTTTGGCATCTTGGCAATGGTTTTATCCAACGTTTGGGGACAAATCTTATGTTGAAGATCCACCCTTACTGTATTGGCTAATTGCTTTGGCTTATAAGACAGGGAATGATAGCACCTTGATCACACGCTTACCGACTGCTCTTCTGAGCGCTCTGTCTGTTCCCCTTTTCTATGGAATCGGTCGAGAAATTTTCCCCTCTCGTCAAAATGCGCTTTTTTCGAGCTTCATTTATTTAACTGTATTACCTGTGGTGCAGTATGGACGTCTCGCGATCGCGGATAGTGCAGTGTTATTCTTTGTCATGCTAATGATGCTATGTCTATTGCGATCGCGTCGTGATTTGCGTTGGTCATTGGTAGCCGGTATTGGATTCGCTTTAATTTGTCTGACTCAGGGAATTGGATTCGGATTGCTTTTGCTGGCAATCGGTTTGATTTTTATTGCCTGGGATACGCCGAGACTGCTCAGATCTGGCTATTGGTGGTTGGGCTGGATATTAGGTATCATCCCCGGATTGGTTTGGTATACTCTACCCTGGCTTGAGGGTCAAGCATTTCTCACTGCCAATCTGATCCAAGAATCCCTACAACCCTTTGGGCATTCTGTCAAGATTTCCAGGACTCTTACTGGCTATTACGATTACCTATTGGAGTTCTTAAAATTCTCGGTTCCCTGGTTACTCTTTGCGTCTTATGGATTAGGGTTGGCGTGGACTCATCGCAATTGGGGGTGGGCAAAATTCGTATTGGTTTGGACGGCTGTTTATGGAGGAGCTGTTTGTCTAATCGGGTCTCCTTTATCGGCGTATAGTTTGCCAATCTACCCCGCTTTCGCCCTAGCGGGTGGCGCTCAACTTGCCGCCGTGTGGAATTCGCCCCGCTCTCAATCCTATCCTCGTCTCTGGGTCTTGGGATTGAGTCTCATGTCTTTAGGGACAATCGCCGCTACGGTTTATTTCCTACTAGAAGCCTCTGGAAGCCTTTTACCTGTCGTTTCTAGCTCCCTCGCCTTAACCTTCGCGATCGCGGCTATCCTCGTGGCTCGACGCGACCTACAATTTATTTTCATTTTGTTTTGGGGAATGTATGTGTCTCTGGTATTGTTGATGACCTCTCCCCATTGGATTGTTTCTTAGCCATTTCAATGAATAGCAGGATATATCCCCCGCTGAATCTTCTGGATTCTAACGGGGGTCTTTTTTGCCAACTCTAATAAAAATCCTATCGCCCAACCATCAGGTTGGAACGCGGACTTATCCGTTGTTGCTACTATGACTCAAGACAATTCAAATGCTGGTAAACAATCAGCCTCTTTAGGCTTTTCGCTTTTCCTTAGCTATCGCCTGAGTCTTACTCATCAATTTCCTCTTCTGCGCCAAGTTGCTTGAGATGAATGTGCTTACGACCTAAGGTGATTTCAAATTCATCCCCAGGTTGTAAACCCATCTGTTTCGTATAAGCAGAACCAATAAGCAGATTACCGTTAGATTGCACAGAGATGCGATAGCTCGCACTCCTACCCCCGCGTCCATTGCCATTGGCTTTGCTATCTAATTCAATACCCTCAGCGTCAATCAGCGCATTCAGGAATTTCATCATATTGACGCGCTCTACATCGTTTTTAGTTACGGTGTAGTAGCCACAGGCTCTAGCTTTTTCTTCTTTGCTGAGGTTACCTAGCTCTCTAACTTTCTCAAGCAGTGCTTGACCCTCTAAGGGTTCCATCTTGGACTCCATTTTTTTCTTTTTAGCCATCAACTTGAATCTAAACCTAAACAGTGAGGTCTCAGGTAGCGATTTCGCTATACTGATACATAACCAAGATAACAAAATATTGATTATGTATCATCCTCTATAGAACTATATTACATGGATACTGTCAACTTGGTTGCTTATATTTGTTGAATTTATCTTTTTAACAAATCAACCGCTGACTGGAGAACGTGTCAGCAATGGATACGGAGCGATAAGGTGGGGCGTTTCCAGTTGATCGAGTCAGCAACAAAAACCAATGATGTGCAAAACTCAGGATTGATGGGAGGCGTTATCAGGCTTCAGGAAAAACCCACCTGGTTATAGTTGACAGTACAACCGTCCGGGGACGTCAATAAAAAAAACCCGTTCAACTCTTAACCCTGTACAACCCAACCTGAAACTGGCTGAATTAGACTCCAGCTTCAAACCCACTCCAAGCTAGGAGAGATTACAATCCCTATGAAGTTGACAACTCGCGGACATTATAGTGTTAAAGCGCTCCTTGATCTCAGCCTACAGCCCGGTTATGGACCAACATCCGTTAAAATGATTGCCCAGCGCCAAGATCTACCCGCACCCTATTTAGAAAAACTACTGATTGAAATGCGTCGTGCTAATTTAGTGAATTCAGTACGGGGTTCTCAAGGTGGCTATCAATTAGCTCGCAAACCTTCAAAAATTTCTCTGGGTCAGATTTTAGAAGCCGTTGGTGAAACAATCGAACCGTTACACCATCACAAGGCAGATGCCACTCAAGCCGAAGACTGGGTAACTTTAACCTTGTGGCATCGACTGCATGAAAAACTCAAAGATGCCCTATATAGCATAACCCTTGCCGATCTTTACTATGATGCTCGAAGTTGGCAAGCGGCTCAAGGAGAACAAACCAGTTTTGTGATTTAATAGAGGCTTTGATCGGGAATGACCATAATGAATCAACTGATTACCTATCAAGGGGGCTGTCACTGTGGTTCTGTCCGTTTCCGTGTGACAGTTGACCAGCACGAGGCAATCGATTGCAATTGTTCAATTTGTCGCAAAAAAGGCTTCATCCACCTAATTGTACCCCCGGAACGGTTTACTCTATTGAGTGGGGCTGACGTTTTAACAACGTATACGTTTAATACCCATACCGCTAAACATACATTCTGCCGTATTTGTGGGATTCACCCCTTTTATCGTCCCCGTTCTCATCCCCAGTCGATTGATGTTAACCTGCGTTGTCTCGATGGTGATGTCCTGTCTCGATTTGCCAGAGTGCCGTTTGATGGTGCGAATTGGGAAGATAATATAGATACGCTCAAAGGCAACTAGATTGACTAGAAGTGTCATTGTTTTGTTACTTGCCGCCAGTCTAGATTACTGGATAGGTGATCCTTGGGGTTGGCTTCATCCCGTCCAAGTCATGGGTTGGCTGATTTCTCACTTTAGCCAATGGATAATTCACAATCTTTATCGTCCATGGGAACGCCGCCTCGCCGGAATTGGATTGGGGTTAGGATTAATTATCGGTAGTGGCATGGCAGGATGGTTCATCGTGTTGGCAGCAAACTGGCTTCATCCTTGGGTAGGGATTGGGGTTGAAAGTATTCTGCTGGCAAGCTGTTTTGCGGGTCGCAGTTTACGAAACGCGGCTGATGATGTGGTACAACCGCTAACTGATGAAGAGTTAGAGCAAGCGCGTTCTCGTTTGCGTCAATATGTGGGTCGAGATACAGAAAAATTGACAGCGCCGGAAATGTTTCGGGCGGTTCTAGAGACTATCGCCGAAAATGCCACGGATGGTGTTACAGCGCCCTTATTTTATGCTATTATTGGCGCGTTTTTTCCGATAGTGGGTAGCGTTCCCTTGGCTTTAGCCTATAAAGCGGCTAGCACTCTAGATTCAATGATTGGTTATCGACGCGAACCTTATACAGATTTAGGGTGGTTCAGTGCTAAACTTGAGGATTACTTAACCTGGCTACCTTGTCGGTTCACGGTAATAACCTTAGCGCTTTTGTCAGGAAAACCTCAAAAAGTATGGAGTTTATGCTACCGAGATGCAACCAGCGATCCTAGCCCCAATTCCGGTTGGAGTGAATGCGCTTATGCTGCTATTCTGGGCGTACAACTTGGGGGAACCAACTGGTATCAGGGAGTTGCCAAATATAAACCCCTTTTAGGTGATCCGGTTGAGCCAATTACACCGACCAAAATTGACCAAGGGTTACAGTTGACCCGATACTGCTGTTTGATTTGGCTGGTCATCGCGATCGCCATACTGGAGTTTTCTCATTGATTCCCATCCTTATATATATGGCATCAAAACTCGATTCTCCACTAGCGAAGCGAAGGATCATACATCAAAACCGCTCGTAAATGTCTACCCATACCTACCCAAAACTCAACATTTTGGGGAGGCGGGGTGAGCGTGCAGACTCAGCCGTAAAAAAGAGTAACCTACCATCTGGCAAGGTTGGCTACGCTTTTTTGGTCATGACACCCAAGAATGAACGCTAGTTTTTGGCACTGTCGGAACTATCAACGAAAGGCGAGACA
>NZ_JAVJQN010000074.1:0-23209 GCF_040218245.1 Coleofasciculus sp. E1-EBD-02
TAAAGTCGAGTTAATCAGGAGAAATAACGGTTTATGTGTAGCGTAAGAGGGAAAAAGATGGATGCCTCCATTCTTCCGGCATCCCGCTATCCCTCCTCACCCTACGAGAGTTGAGGGTGAGGACTCCCGCGAATACGTTGAGTTGTGGGTTATGAACTCACAACTCGCTAATTTTTCTCTAAGCCAACGAATCACCTTATCATGTTGGGTGTAGAGATAGCTCAACCTGATGTTTGCATAGTTAAGGAAGCTGAAACCATGATTCAGAAAGTACAAAAGAGTGACGCGGAGTGGAGACAACAGCTTACCCCGGAACAATACAAAGTAGCCCGACAGAAGGGAACGGAACGCGCCTTCACCGGGGAGTATCACGACAACAAGCAGCCTGGAGTCTACAAATGTGTCTGTTGTGGCAATGACTTGTTCACCTCCAAAACCAAATATGATTCTGGCACGGGTTGGCCCAGTTTTTGGACACCGATTGATGAAGAAAGCATCAAATATGAAGCCGATAATACTTTGTGGATGCGTCGCACTGAGGTACTCTGTGCGGCTTGTGATGCTCACTTAGGTCATGTATTTGATGATGGGCCAGAACCAACGGGTCAGCGTTACTGTCTAAATTCTGCCGCGCTAAACTTTGTCAAGTCCGATCAGGTTGAATCAGAATCTGAGGCGGAAACCGATAAATCTCCAACCACCTAACCCTCTAGATCCGTGATTTGTCTATTTTGGTATGACCAGCCCCATCCAAACCATTAAGTTAGATCAGTTCCTCAAGTGGGTAGGTGTAGCGTCCACAGGTGGCGAAGCTAAACTGATGATTCAAGACGGTGATGTGACCGTTAATGGCATCATCGAAACTCGACGTGGGCGTAAATTAGTTGAAGGAGATTTGGTAAGCGTACAAGGAGAAACCTATAAGGTTGGGACTCAACTCTAGCCATGTCTGAGTGGAGATTTCCCTAGCAATATCCGTTTGTTTAAAAAATGGTGAGGTAACTCTCCGGCTTTCAGACGCGAGTCCTTATCTCTACATGGCTCTCCTCCATCTACGACAAGTATTTAGGAGCTTTTTGGGGCGGGTAAGAGGCGCTTAATCAAAGGTGTCAAAACTAAGATTTTTGCCCAACCCGCCCTCACCTAACCTGTAAGTAAAATGAAGGTAGGTTTCTTTACGAGATTAGAGTATTGAGATTAACGAAAATGAGAAAAATTAACGGCAAAAAGCTGTCACTTCTTAGGTACTGAGTTCAGGATGATGCCCGTAATAACTTAGGCAAGTTGATTCATTAACTCAGAGACAAAAATAAATGGAAGGCTGTTGAATATTAGGGATAGCTTATAGTTCCCATTCGCGACAGTGAATTAGCATGTCGTCTAAGTTTGTTTCAAACTCCTTCCAGTCATTAAACCAGATGTCCCTATTGTTATCATTTACTGGATAATCTGCATCCCATTCCTCGATAAAAGCATCCGCATCCCAGTCTTGGGATAAGACATCTGCATCCCATTCCTCGAAGGATACGTCCTCATTTTTATCTGTGTATTTTAACAGAAGTTCTATATCTCCTTCGCTGACTGTATATTTGGTAAATACTCTCATTGTTAGTTCTCCGTTTGCTCTCAACTCAATTTGACTAATCAACCACATTCCATCTAAATCATCTCCCATTTTTTGGGAAATTGTTGTAATTTAATTCATGAAATATAGTGATTATTATCGCCATTTAGTGTGATAAGCTTGTAAAAAAAATGTGATTTTCCAAGCATTTAGCTGTGATTAATGTCACATATTTTTCCGAAAAACTCCAGATTGAGCTGTTGCCAGATCTTTTTTATATACCTCTGGTTACCTTCCTTTCATAATGCTCAATAGATGTAATTAAAACTTTACATTTGTGTCAATAATTGTAAATAAACTGAATAATATGAAGTTTAAATGCACAACAGCTTACACAATTTAAATGTGTTTTAGCTTATACAGCGCTTTTCAAGTCAGTGAGGTACACAGACAGATCCCCGACTTCTTGAAGACATCGGGGATCTTGCTTAGAGACTGTACCTCATCAACCACCAAATCTGCTGTAACTGTCCTGATTTATCGGTAAATCGGAAAGATACCGTTACAAAAGTTTAGCGATGCGGAGTGCGATCGCCAATACTGAAGGGCGACGGGAACATCAACGCCACCAAGAGCAGTATCGCTTACAACGGCTAATTGAGAAAGCTCCCATTGGTATTGGCATTGGTTCGGCAGACGTGAAGTTAGAGTGATCAACAATGTCATGCTGCACCTACACGGGTTAAGTCGGGCAGAGTTTAAGCAACAAGGCATGAAATGGCGTGACTTTATGCCACCCGAATTGGGTGGTGAGCCATCAACCTGCCGAGAGCAGGGATTTGGTCACCAAACCCCTCTGGTAGGAATCTCCCTGCGTTTACGCCGGGGAGGATGCCAATCAGGAAAACCCAAGCGTGAGAGATCGCTGGGGTAAGAAAGTGAGATTGTAGCCACTATCTAGATTATCACTTCCTTCATCTGTCGAAAATAGGGAATGATACCAAATCCGATGACAGGAATCCCCTTTAGCCCTAGGGTACTTTTGCCTTAAAGCCTTCTGCCTTCTGCCCTGGAGCCTTCTGCTACGTGTGTAATTTTCCGGAGAGTGTCATCTGGTAAAAGTCTGAGCGGTATAGCTTGGTCATTTCTTCCCACAGACAGACGATAACCAGCTTTTTACATATCTAAAGTTAAGGGTGACAACTTGCTGACGCTTGTCGGGAGCATAAAGCGTAAAAGTACATCAAGTTCAAGGCGGTTGGGTAAAGCGTAAGCGAAACCTAACAGGATCTCTCAAGGGAGTTGGGTAAAGTACCTCAAACCCAACTATATTAGGCTCCCCAGCATCCTTGGTACATCAGATAAACGTATTCTCTTCATAACCGAAGATTACAGGAGATTTAATCATGACAAAGATAGCAATTAATGGTTTCGGGAGAATTGGTCGAGCTGTTTTTAAGATTGCCCTTGACAATCCAGAATTAGAAGTCGTTGCGATTAACGATTTAGTCCCACCCGACAATCTTGCCTATCTGCTCAAGTACGATACAGTCTACGGCAAATATAATAAAAATGTAGACAGTACGAAGGATGGTCTAGTTATCGATGGCAAATCCTATAAAATCATAAGTGAAAAAGATCCCACCCAACTCCCTTGGGGTGATTTAGGCGTCGATCTTGTCTTGGAATGTACAGGGATCTTTACGAAAAAACCTGATTTAGAAAAACACATCCAAGCGGGTGCCAAGCGGGTGATTCTTTCTGCACCGGCTAAAAGTGAGGGAATCACTACCATTGTACATGGCGTCAATCAGCCGGATGAATCGGATCAAATTGTTTCCTGTGCTAGCTGCACCACGAATTGCATTACTCCCGTTGTTGAAGTCATGGGACGCCGCATTGGGATTAAAAAAGCCATGATGACAACTATTCATGCTTATACATCTACCCAAGCGATTGTGGATGGACCAAGCAAGAAATTTCGACGCGGTAGAACAGCAGCGGCTAATTTAGTTCCCACCACAACCGGGGCGGCTGTGGCGACAACCCAAGTTCTTCCCCAATATCAAAACAAGTTTGATGGGGTAGCGGTACGGGCACCAATTCCTGTTGGTTCCATTTCTGATATTATTTTCGTCACCGACAAGTCAACTAGCGTTGACGAAATTAACAGTATCTTCAAAGAAGAAGCCGAAAGCGAACGTTATCAAGGCGTTTTAGCGGTTTCCGAAGACCAGATTGTTTCATCGGATATCGTTCAAGATCCTCATGCTTCAATTGTCGATTTAACTATGACGCAAGTCGTTGATGGTGATCTAGTTAAAGTCATGAGTTGGTATGACAATGAATGGGGATATGCTTCCCAGATGATTAAAGAATCTGTCCGCATGATTAAGGCATCAAAACAAACGGCTAGCTAATTTCAGCAATTAGCGATTGGGTTTCGCTTTGTAGCGCTGTCCTTACACAGGTCAGCCCTCACCCCCAGCCCCTCTCCCAAGCTTGGGAGAGGGGAGGCAGAGAGGAACTGTGTAGAGACGTGCCATGGCGCGTCTGGGAGAAAAAGGGGAGATTCGTCCTATTTTATAGTTTTATTTTCGGTTAACGGTAATTATGACAAGCAATACTAATCAGTACATTCGTTGGTTTGAAAATCTCACCTCTGATGATGTGTCAATGGTTGGCGGAAAGAATGCTTCATTAGGTGAAATGATTCGCAGCCTGAAAGATGAAGGCGTTCGGGTTCCGGATGGCTTTGCGACTACGGCTGAAGCTTACCGTAAATTCCTTGACGCTAATCAGCTCAATGAAAAAATCAAGTCGCATTTATCAGAACTAGACAGTGAGAAAAATCCGCTAGAAAAAGTCGGGAAATCAATCCGTAAGCTATTTCATTCTGCCGACTTTCCCGAAGACATTGCCAGGGAAATTCGCGAAGCTTACGACCAACTTAGTCAACGCTATGATACTCAAGATGTAGATATCGCAGCGCGAAGTAGCGCGACGGCTGAGGATTTACCGGAAGCCAGTTTTGCCGGTCAACAGGAAACGTTTCTCAATGTTACTGGCTATGAAGAATTACTCGAAGCTTGTCGTAAATGTTATGCCTCATTATTTACCGATCGCGCGATTAGTTATCGACAGGCGCAAGGCTTTGACCATCTGAAGGTGGCGCTTTCGGTGGGGGTACAGAAGATGGTGCGATCAGATAAAGCTAGTGCTGGGGTGATGTTTTCCCTGGATACTGAGACTGGCTTTCCCGATGTCGTTGTGATTAATGCGGCATGGGGATTGGGTGAAAATGTAGTGCAGGGTTCAGTAACACCGGATGAATATCGGGTGTTTAAACCTTTATTAGAGGACGCCAATCTCAAGCCGATTATTGAGAAAAAACAGGGCGCGAAAGAGAAAAAAATGATCTACGCCAAAGGGGGAAGCGAGACGACGCAAAATATAGATACGTCTTCCCAAGAGCGTAATTCGTTTGTTTTGAAGGACGAGGAAATCTTACAACTAGGTCAATGGGCAAGTGCGATTGAATCCCATTATCAAAAACCCATGGATATGGAATGGGCAAAGGATGGGGATACAGGCGACTTGTTTATCGTGCAAGCCCGTCCAGAAACGGTTCAATCTCAAAAAGAAGCCGGATCATTAAAAACCTATAGTCTTAAGGAAACGGGGAAAGAAATCCTGGGCGGACTCAGTATTGGCGATGCGATCGCGGCGGGTAAGGTGTGCCGAATTAAAAGCGCCGAAGAGATTGACCAATTTGAAGAGAATTCCATCCTAGTGACAGGAATGACTGACCCCGATTGGGTGCCAATTATGAAAAAAGCCGCCGGGATTGTTACCGATCACGGTGGACGTACCTGTCACGCCGCCATTGTCAGTCGAGAGTTAGGCATTCCCGCTATTGTGGGAACCGGTGATGCAACGAGTACGTTGGACGATGATCAAGAGATTACCATTTCCTGTGCCGAAGGCGATCGCGGTGTGATTTATCAGGGGATGTTGGAGTATGAGGAATCTGAACTCAATCTAGACGAAATCCCCAAAACCAAAACCCAAATTATGATGAATATTGCCAGTCCTGATGCAGCATTTCGCTGGTGGCGATTACCCTGTGAAGGCATTGGTTTGGCACGGATGGAGTTTATTATCAATAATGTGATTAAAATTCATCCCATGGCGTTGATTCATTTGGATGAGTTAGAGGATGAAGATGCACGCCAGCAGATTCAGAAATTGACTCAGGGGTATGAGGATAAGACCGAGTATTTTGTCGATAATTTAGCCCGGGGAATTGCCAAAATCGCCGCCGCCCAATATCCAAATCCGGTGATTGTGCGGATGAGTGATTTTAAGACGAATGAGTATGCTGACTTGATTGGCGGTCAACAATTTGAACCAGAGGAAGCCAACCCCATGCTAGGATTCCGGGGTGCATCTCGGTATTATAGCGATCGCTACCGGGAAGGGTTTGCTTTGGAATGTCGTGCCCTAAAACGGGTACGGGAAGAGATTGGTTTCAATAATGTGATTCTGATGATTCCCTTCTGTCGCACCCTAGATGAGGCGGATAAGGTTCTCCACGTCTTAGCCGAAAATGGACTCAAGCGGGGGGAAAATGGGTTAGAAGTCTATGTGATGTGCGAAATTCCCTCTAATGTGGAGTTAGCTGAGGAGTTCTCTGAACGCTTTGATGGCTTCTCGATTGGTAGTAATGACCTCACCCAGCTCATGTTGGGGGTGGATCGGGATTCTGGGGATCTGTCCCATCTATTTGACGAACGCAATCTGGCGCTTAAGAAAACAATCCGGCGGCTGATTCAAACCGCGCATCAGTGCGATCGCAAGGTGGGGATTTGTGGGCAAGCCCCCAGTGATCATCCGGATTTTGCTGCGTTTCTAGTGGAAGCGGGAATTGATTCAATTTCCCTGAATCCAGATAGTGTGAGTCAGGTGAAGCAGCAAGTCGCCCAACAGGAAGGTAAATGATCCTAAGTCTGGTAAGTATTCACCCGGACATAATATGAGTCAACCAATAGGTATTTAGCTGTTCAGAAAGAACGTGCAAGGCTGTTACCATGTCTGCATCTACATCGCGGTTGTGAATATCGACAATTAGGTTATAGGCAAGCTCAAAGTTAATCCGATCGGTTTTGTCCATGATGGCAAATAGTCCGTTTGGACTGTGGTTCATCGAGAGTGGAGAGTTTGCCAAAAGTCGCGATCGCTTCCAGGGAGAATTCCTCTTTACTTATGTCATCGTGCCAGTTTTCCAATCCGATGTCTTTTGCCTGTTCATCGGGAATTTCACTGACGGCTAACCATCGCCGCACCATATCTTTTTTGCGCCGATCTGTGTAGCGACAAAACTTGAGAATTCCTTGGAGTATTGCCGCAGAATATCCAGCCGCCGTGTAACGATTTGTCCACCAATCCATGATGTGACGTTCAATATAAAGCCACCAATCGCATTATTGGGCTGACGGATAAAGAGCAGGCGGTTGGTTTTCAGCCGTTCTTTGGCGAGTCTCATCATCAGGTGGGTTTTACCCGCTCCGGCTTCACCAATGACAACCGCACCTTTGCTTTGTTGGTTTGGATCGCATTTGATGTCATTGATGATGGACTTAAGGATTTCATACTCGCTATGGTAAACCGCTTGCAGGTCAATGTGATCTTGGAACGGTGTGTCTACACGGCTACTGCTAAAAGGATTGTAGGTGTTCCGGAGGCGTTCGTACATAGCCAGATGTTCTTTGAGTTTTCGGTAGAGATGGTAAGTAAACTCGGCATCGTAGCGTGCCGTATGAGCGAGATTGGCGTCGAATAGTCTGTTTTTAACTTTGAGAAGGAAATGCTTGCTCAGGTATCTCAGCGAGTATTCAGGTAGATTTGGGAAACATCGTCGTGCCAGTTCACAACTACACTCGAAGGAAAACGAGGGCAACCTGACTCCGGCTTGAATAAAGCTGTTTCGCAACACTTTGCGGTCGTGTGCAGCATAGTGGCAGACGAGTATTTTGCTCTGAACCAGCGTGGCAAATTCACTCACGATGTTGCGTAGACTCTTGCACTTCAGTTGAATTTCTGTATTGTTTGGATGATCTTCAGTGAAGGCTTCATAGATGAGCTTGCCCTGACTATCGATGACGGCAATTTCGCTGAGTTCGCGTTTTCCCTCCGTGTCAATGACGACGAAGTTTTGCTCTGTCATATCCTTTAAGATTGACTTGCCTGACTATAAGTAGGTGGGGACAATTAAAGTTAACGGTGGGGATCGTCATTCGTCATTCGTCATTCGTCATTTGTAAGGGTTTGAGGCTTGTTAACATAACTTAACATGGTTGAGTTTATTTCCACCAACCTACTTATCATGGGCAAAATACTGAACTAATATTTGAACCTGATAATATCTTGCCAAACCCCTGCAATCGATGCTAGAGTATATACGGTTGATTTTCGGTAGAGTAAGCTTGTTTCGATTTTTTCGATTTCGATTTTGTCCGCAGGCACTTCTCCGATGTAACTCGCTACAGGTTCAGTAAAAAGGAAGTGCCTTATGTCTATTTACGTTGGTAATTTGTCCTACGATGTCACTCAAGAGGATTTGACGGAAGTTTTTGCCGAATACGGTAACGTCACTCGCGTGAGTGTACCAAAAGATCGTGAAACCGGACGTCCACGAGGGTTCGCTTTTGTGGAGATGGAGTCTGAGTCTAACGAAGACAGTGCTATTGAAACCCTTGATGGTGCTGAATGGATGGGACGCTCAATGAAGGTTAACAAAGCAAGACCACGGGAACGAAGCAATGGGAATCGCGGTGGCGGCTATAACCGTGGCTCTTTTTAACTTAACTGGCGAGGGGTTTGGGGAGCTATAAGTCCCGAACTGTACCCGTGAGGTCAGTGTCGGGATACATGGACTCCCCAATTTCGGGGCATTGAACCCCTACTCAATTGATTGAATCGTGTTAAAGTTGAACCATGATCTAAAAACGTATCCAGGGACTCTGGAGAAGCAAGAAATTGGCTCTCAAGTCGAGGTATCGGGGGCAATGCGCCTAGATAACTGGCGTAGGGGAGCAATGCCTAATAGCGATATTAGGAAGCCCATATTGTAATCTTCGATTCGATGTTGGGATGATGTCACGTGTGTCATACTGATATCACTACACTCCATGAGAGCGGTGATATATATAAATCGCGCCTTGTGAAAAAACTTGTTCACCGCTATAGCATTAAATGTTCAGCGGTGGGAGTGTCAAAAGCTGATTTCCTTATTTTTCCCTGAAATTTAGGAACGATAAGGAATTAAGTTACTATGGCTTTTGAAATTTGAGGGCAGGTAAATGTCTGCCCTTTTTGTGTTGAGCTTCAAAGGAGATAAGCATGGCTCAAGTTATTATTGGAGAAAATGAAGGAATTGAATCTGGACTTCGGCGATTTAAGCGCAAAGTATCTCGTGCTGGGATTTTCTCAGACATGAAGAAGAACCGCTTTTTTGAAACTCCCTTAGAAAAGCACAAACGCAAGGAAATAGCCAGACACCGACAACAACGCAGATATCGCAAACGGCGGTAAGAAATTGCTGATGTTCTTGACCTTTTCCCCTACGTTAGTACGGCTTCGCAGACCTTAAAAGTCAAGAGCTTTCCCTCAAAGGTGGTGAAGCGTCAAGTGTAGGGGCGGGTTTAGCTACTCAGGTAAGCGGGTTAATGATAACCTTTTAACAAAACCCGCCCTCAGTAGCCTATTCGTACTTTCGTGTTTCCTCAAGGAACTCGCAAGGTAACTCGAATCGTTCCAGTAACAGATTCTAAAGTAGACCACCCTAAGAGCGATCGCCGAATTGGATCGACAATGGTGGTATCCTGTAACGTTGACTCGATATCGTCGAGGATCACTCGTTGAACTGCACCATCGCGAATCTGTAACTCAAAGATAATTTCTCCTGTGAAACCCTCTGGGAGATTCAGGGATTGTAAATGTTGAGTCAAAAACGCGATCGCATCTTTTTCTGGTTCCGGTTCTAACCCTTCAATCTTCACCACTGTAAGTTGAGGCGAACCTTGGCTTAAGGTATCAGCCTCCTCGTCTAACAGGGGAGTCGATGAAGGCGCAGCCGAACCTCGCGAAGAACCTACTGTACTCCTAGATCGAAATCTAATATTTCCAGGAGTTCCACGAGTACCACTACCCGCCGTTCTCGATGGTGTATAACTATTGGGTACGTTCCGAGTATATGTTGTATCCGCCGTATCACCAAAAATCCCCTCATAACTCACCCCTTCTGGTAACTCAACTGGAACTTGTACCTGCCGCCTTGTTCCATCGGGTTCCACGCGGACTTCTTCGCTTACCGCTACAAATGCCGTATATTGCGATAATAAGCGATAGTCTAACGCCGTCTGCGTCACCGCCTCGACACCCGACGTAGTTTCACCACCAAACATTTGATTCATCAAGTCTTTGATCCGGGCGCGTCCCCACAATTGGGCAATTGCGGGATTATCGGTACTCTGATCAAAATTCACCGATAGAGTTCGTTCATACCGTTGACCCCCCGCCGCCATTCCGGTAATCTTAATCGTGCCATTGCGACGGTCTGATTTCCGTCCAAACAAAACCAAAGGTTGATTGGCAAACAAATCGGGTGCAGCTAGGGGGTAGATTTGCGCCGATGTCCCCTCTCCTTGCCAACTGACCTGAATATTCGTTAATACTGGATTATTAATTTGGCGGAAGAAGGTTTCAGCCACCTCTTGCGTGAGTTCATCCTGACGAATAATTTTGGCTGTACCCCGCCCCACTTCAGCTAAACGGTTCAGCAAGAAGCGATTCACTGAACTCCCGACACCGAAACTATAGAGGCGATTACCCGGTTTGAGTTGTCGTTGTACCTCAGCAATTACCTGCGATTCATTACCAATATAGCCATCGGTGAGTAACACGACACTTCGCAGGCGATTCGGTGCAGATGGCGGGAAGTTTAACACCGCCCGTATCCCATTCATTAATTCTGTCCCGCCATTTGCCTGCAACCCATTAATATAATTCAATGCCTGAGTGCGATTTTGGGCAGTATTGGCTAAAGGTTGCGGTGAAAGCTGAGTCGTCGTATTGGCAAAATCGATAATTGTAAACGTATCGTCCGGATTCAACCCATTAATAAAGCGGCGCATCAATTCCTGTGACTTCAGCAACGGTTCACCGCGTTGAGAACCCGATGTATCCATGAGAAAGACGACATCCTTAGGTACTATCTCATTCGGGCGATAGTCTAGGGCGGGAATTAAGTAAAGGGCAAAATGTCCACCCCGTTCATCGGCTTGGGAAAGGATAGTGGCTTGCGTGCGATCGCCTGCGACTTGATAGCGTAAAATTAGGTCTTTGTTGGGAATTGTGTCTTCCCCGCCTAACTGTACCTGTACGGTTTCACCTTGGCGTTCGCTGCGAATCTGATGGGAAGGGGAACGCACATCCTGAATCGGTACACCAGCATTAATCTCTACGGTTACATTAATATCATGTCCCGAACGAGTTCCTGGCTTGAGAACTGGGGGAGTAATTCGGGAGGCGTCGGGAACTTCGTCTGTATTTCCACTATTACCACTGGGAGTACCGGGAATATAGCGGGGACCAACAACCATCGGAAACACAAATTCATAGTCACCGCCCTGAAATTTTAGGCTATCGGTGTAGCGAATTGTGACATCAATCTGTTCTCCGGGTTTGATATTCGCCAGAGACTGAGTAAAAATATTGGCCCCTTCTTGTTCTAAGAGTCCCGCCGTTCGTCCTTCCTGACGCGCCTGTTCGTAAATCGCTTGGGCTTCTTCACGTTTTTTAATCTCCCCTTTAATCGTGCGATCGCCGATTTTAATCTCCATATCATACACCGCCGCCTCATCAGGCAAGGGGAAGACATAGACAGCTTCTAAGGGTTCCGCAAAGGGGTTTTCAAAGGTTTGTGTTACTTCAACTTGAGAGACATTTCCTGTAACTTTGGCATTCACCTCGGTATGCTTGAGAGGAAAGACTTGCTGTTGTCCCTCTTCCGATTGAACGTATAACCCGCCAACCGGAAGTTCTTGCTGATTGTTGGCGAGATTTTGGCTGATCACTCGTGTCGGTATCTTAGCCGGAACTTGAGCTAAGGTTATCGGAACAACTACGAAGATACCACTTAGGCATAAAGTTATGGGTATAGCCTCGATAAATTTCATACACGTCTCATTAAAAAAGTTGGGAACCTTTATGTAGTTTATGTAGGGTGGGCAAGAGTTATAAAATTCAAATGCTTATAGTATCGTTCGTTGCTCTTGCCCACCACAGGAGTACTTTAAGCTGATTACCAGTAAGGCAAGATATGAGTATAACTTAAAAGAGTTGGGAGTGCGAAAGTCTTAACTTGTGACTATCGGGTAATCCAGACTGATAACAAAGATGGAAAGTTTCGCCACATCTACTCATCCTCCTGATCGAATAATTCTAACAAACCCACTGTACCCACAAAGAACGTATAAGTTCCATAGACGATGGGTGTCTTTTGTCTAGAAGGCGCATAAGCCGCCGCGATAATCGCTTCCACTAAATGAATGGTAACGGCAAAACGCCCCAGCCAAAAAACAGGTTCAAGGATTGTGGGGACACTCAGATCACTGAATAAAGCATAAATATTCCAGAGTTCTAGTGCAATTGCGCCACTGATCAGACTGGTGGATACAACTTTTATGGCGTTGAAAAATTTTTTTTTTGTTTGATAGACTTTAACTGCATAATCAGAGTCAAGCGTTTTGAATGTTCATTAGCTTACCACAAAACTCCCTGAAGATTTCCTGGTTCTGCCGCCAAGTCAGGGATTGTAAGGATTATCAGGGAAAAGAATACCCTTTCTTTCTTGTCTTTCTTGCTCCCCTCTCCCCTGGAGGGAGAGGGGCTGGGGGTGAGGGGGTTGTAGCTTAAGTTGACACTCATGGTCGCTGATCAAATGTAACGGTGTCAGAATTAACTTGTCTCGACTCGCCCCCGTCTAATGTAGGCGGTATTTACCTTTAATTTACGATACCCGATGCAGGGCGACCCGGTAAAATTAATAGGTTGGTGGTGTTCATTGGTGCAGCGGGTCGCCCCTACAGGGTTTGCTTTTAATTTCTGATACCTGATCTATGGTTTATGTGATAAAAATAGGGTAATTGCGTTAATTTTCCTGCGTTTTTTCGGCGGTGTTTACCTTTAATTGCCCATACCTAATTCAGGGCGACCCGATAAAATTGATCGGTTGGTGGTGTTCATTGGTGCAGCGGGTCGCCCCTACAGGGTTTGCTTTTAATTCCCGATACCCGATTCAGGATTCCCCCGATAAAATTAATAGGTTGGTTATGTTAATTTGTGCAGCGGGTCGTCCAGTAGTTGTTTTTGATTATAGACAAGTGATGAGAGGAAGAGATTACCATGTCTATCCGTAATAACATAGGAGAGCTTTTGTTAAAGCCAATCATAAGCGTTCTGATTGGTCAAGACAAACTCCAGTTCTATGAAACCATTGATTGGCAAAAGCAGAGTGAACGTTTCCGACAAACTAATCTCATTTATCCCGACTATTATAGCCAGCCCGACTTTCATGGTATTGAAGGCGGCTATCTTAATCCTATAGCGGCTATCACCTATGATACTGTGACAGCTTATGCTTCCCCACCCAATGAAACTCGGATTCGCGAACAGTTAATAACGACTATTGAGAACCAGCCCAGTCGAATTCTCGATCTCGGTTGCGGTACGGGTTCGACAACATTGATGTTAAAGCAGGCGTTTCCGGAAGCCGTTGTTATCGGATTGGATTTGTCTCCGTATATGCTGATTGTGGCAGACTACAAAGCAGAGCAAGCAGGGTTAAATATACAATGGCAGCATGGTTTAGCTGAAGCTGCGGGTTTTGATGATGCTTCGTTTGATTTAGTCACAGTCTCGATGGTATTACACGAAACGCCACCCCTGATTTCTCAGTTAATCGTACAAGAATGCTGTCGCTTGCTGGAACCTGGAGGACAATTGATTATTCTAGATGGAAACCAACGGAAACTTCGTTATGCTCACTGGTTGATAGAACTCTTCCGAGAACCTTATTCAAAGGACTATGCTGCTCATAGTGTAGAAGATTGGATGATAGCGAGTTTTTTTAAACAGGTGCAAACTGAATATGTGGGATGGATTCATCAAGTAACGTCTGGGATTAAACCAGTCTCTCCCAGATTTGATTTGAATAATTTTGAGTTAGTTAAACGAGAGGAATTAATCAAGCGTTATTCACAACATAAGTCTCTGATTGAGTAAATGATACGAGTGTAATTTTTAGATACAGCAATTTATCCAAACTTTAATAATTTTCATAAAAATGTTCGCGCAGCAAGTCATGAATAAACCGATAACGTCCACCCACTTGCTGAATAAAACCTAACTCACGCCCATAGCTAAAAAAATGTTGATAATTGCGGGGAATTGCGCCACTCCACCACAGGATTAGGCGCAGTACAATATGCTGAATACAAGCCAATCCTGCACAAAAGTATCCTACTAATAGTGCAAAAATTAATCCTAAAATTACAACGACTTCTATTTCGACAGCTTTTTCAGAAATTAATCTTTGGCTTAGATAAAGAAATGCCATAAAAATTGGGGTGGCGGACAAATAGAAAATTACTGAATGCTTTGCGGTTTCTATAAAGCCTTGATTTGGATAACGGCTAGCTGTTTTTTCTGAGCTGCTACCCAAGCTAAAAAATACTATAATAATTACAGCAAATATTGAACCAAACACCGCATCTTTTACTGAAAATATCTCCAAAAAAGTTAAGACCATAGTAGTCAGAAAATAAATTGCTTGTACTATACCTCTCGGATGTATTAGGATAGAAGGTAGGATTGCACCCACAACAAACAATACCAAGGCGACGTAAAATATTTCTTGGCTGTATTCCAGGGGAAGAAAACCGCTTTTGAGTCCAGCGTAAAGCGTTACACTTAGAAGTACGGGTATGCCGCTCGCCAAAGCCACCGTCTGAGTTGCTGACTGCGACTGAGATGCTGTTGATGATGAATCACTGGTCAGCATATTGATGGACGCGAGTGCCACAATAGCTGCTCCAATTAGCCCAAAAATCAAAACGTCTGTTTGAGATAAACCTTTTGAAGACAATGTTTCTGTACTGGATATCTGGTTAATTAGATATCCAACGACAACATTTACCATAGCCGCTATCAGTTGTATGAGGAATCGCAGGAGTTTAGACATGGGGATTTGGTACGATACACTTTGCCAGTTATGATTTAATTACCACTATATAGCGCTCCTAAATTGGTTGTGGCAATTTTCAAAACTGAAACCCTTACTATACCTGAGTTTCAAGCCGTTCACTTGTTGCATCCTATTTGGGATTGCTATAGTATCTACTAATTTTAGTGGCTGTTAGATTAACCTAGTCCACCCTATAAAGCGCTAACATATAGCACTCCCCCTGTAGGGAACGTTTAACAAAATTTTAAGGCGCGATGACAACGATTGAATGGATTCAGGAACTGCTAGGACAGCGCTTGCAGCCTTTAGTCTTTGCGATTACCAATCTCGGTTCAGAATATGCCTACATCGCCTTCCTCACGCTCTATTACTGGTTAATTGACCCATGGACAGGTCGCCAGTTAGGATTATTCCTAGGGATTAGTTATGAGTGTAATACAATCCTCAAAGAACTATTTGACATACCTCGTCCCTTCGAGTTAAATCCGGATATCGCCTCTGCTGACGCGATCGCGACGAGTGAAAATGCATCGTTTCCCAGCGGACATGTCCAAGGTTCAGCCACCTTTTGGATTTACCTATCTTTACACCACCGCCGTCTCTGGCTATGGGTGTGGAGTCTCATAATTCTTCCCTTAATTGCCATATCGCGCCTCTACTTAGGGGTTCACTTTCCTCTGGATGTAGTCGCCGGATTGATTGTAGGTATTCTTTTTGCGGGGATAGGTACAGTCTGGTCTATTCCTGTAAAACCAAGGTTTATCGTTCAGGTTACATTTGTCATCGTGACGTTTTTTATAGCCAGTGTATGGGAACCTTTAGCGCGTTCTTTGGGGGTCATTACTGGGTTTTTCCTCACTCAACCTAAGTTTACATCCCCTTCAACGTTGAAAGGGCGATTGCTCTTGGGCGGAATCGGTTTAACCTTAGTCTTAACCCTTTTTATCGGTTCAAGATGGATTTTAGGGGACTGGCGAAATCAAGGATGGGTTACTTATTGGCGCTATAGTCTCCTTACCCTATTTGCTACTGAGATTGTACCTAGACTACTTCATCGCCAAACGGGGTAAATGGTACAGGTAAGATTTGGGTAGATTTTATAATTAAATTGGGCGCACCGAAGTGCGCCCCTACAGTTTTTTGCTATAATTCTAATCCATCACTATTAGCTATGCCACACCACTCGATTAACAGGATTATCTAAGCAAGATCCTCGACTTCTTCAAGGATACTGCTAGCAAGCTTAAAGTTGTGGGTAAAATTTTTCTGGATCGCTACTCTCATAAGGGTTTGAGAAAATAATTGACCACTGTTTTAAGCTTGCCAAGCCACTACGGTTTATCTAATTTGGTCAAAAACTCGCTGCTAAATCCTACAGAATTATAGGGAAAGAAACCAATACAATTAGGGGCTAAAGCCCCTACTACAAACTGGTATCCGTAATTTTACCGAAGAATTCGCCGCCATCCTCACAGAATTGGGTACTTTCTCGGTCAACAATTTGCCTAAAAGTGGTGAAAATTAAGGAAACCATCCCTGTATAACCGCTTCTAGGATAAGACTTCTCATGGGCAATCCCGTGCAGCATACAATAATTCAAGCTGACCCTAAATGGCAAGCTTTTTTCCATCACTCAGCCGATCTCTTCTGTATTATCGAACCTGACGGCAGGATTGGACAACTCAACCCCGCTTGGCGCAAGCTATTGGGGTGGATGCCGGAAAAAGTGCGATCGCGCCGTTGGATTGAACTTGTTCATCCAGAGGATGTCACCGCTACGCTGACGGCGTTAGCCACGAAAGCTGTTCCTGTTTCCTTTCGGAACCGTTATCGCCACTACCAAGGGAACTACCACTGGTTAGAGTGGACATGGAATTACGACGAGGCGGGATATGGGTATGCTGCCGCCAGAGAAATTACCGATTCACTCCCCAGAGACTGTGAATTGGATTGCTTTTTCAATATGTCCATTAATCTCATGGCGATTGCGGGAAGCGATGGGTATTTCAAACGAGTGAATCCTGCCTTTGAAAGGATTCTCGGCTATCCCCTAGCGGAACTTTTAACTCAACCCTTTCTAGAATTAGTCCATCCCGATGATCGCGTCGCCACCTTAACTGAAATAGAAAAATTGGCGACAGGTACGACATCCATTCAATTTGAAAATCGCTATCGCTGTCAAGATGGTTCCTATCGTTGGTTAGCTTGGAATAGCGCCTCATTTCCGGCTAAAGGGTTAATTTATGCGGTGGGACGCGATATTACTGAACAGAAGCAGACTGAAGCCATTCTCCAAGAAACTCAAGAACGGTATGAACTGGTAGCAGAAGGATCAAATGATGGACTTTGGGATTGGAATCTGCTAACCGATCAGGTTTACTATTCTCCCCGTTGGAGTCAAACCTTAGGGTATCACGTCGATGAAATTTCCGATCGCGCTACTGAATGGTTGGATCGGATTCATCCAGGCGATCGGGAACGGGTATTGGCTACGTTTCAAGACTATATTGACGGATTAACCCCTAGCTTAGAACTGGAACACCGCCTGCTGGATAAAGAGGGGAATTACCGCTGGATTTTGTCCCGTGGCGCGAGTTTACGCGATACTAATGGTAAGCCTTATCGGATTGTTGGGTCAAATCGGGATATTAGCGATCGCAAACGTACCTTGTCTACATTGCGGTTAACTCAAGAACGCTTGCGTTATCTCCTGTCTCATAGTCCGGCGGTACTCTATAGTCGCCAGGTTTCCGGGAACTATGGCGTCACGTTTATGAGTGATAATACAGCAACTGTCATAGGATACGCTGCCCAAGACTTTATCACAAACCCGCCGTTTTGGGTCAACCATATTCACCCCGAAGATGTTCCTCGCGTTTGTGCCAATTTGCCCAAAGTTTTTGACACGGGACATCATGTTCATGAATACCGCTTCTTACATCAGGATGGCACTTACCGCTGGATGCATGATGAACTGAAACTGATTTGTGATGAAGCCGGAAACCCTTTAGAAATAGTTGGCTTTTGGACGGACATTACCGAGAAGAAGCAAGCCGAAATTATCCTGCAACAACAGACCAAAGCCTTACAAGACGCCCATCAACGCTTGGGATTCCATGTGGAGAATTCTCCCCTAGCTGTCGTGGAATGGGATAACCAGTTCCGGGTGCAGCGTTGGTCAAAACAAGCGGAACAAATCTTTGGCTGGACAACGCCGGAAGTCTTAGGCAAGCGTTCAGGTGATTGGCAGTTTATTTATCCCGATGATGTGGAAATTGTCCGCCAAGAAATGAGTGGGTTACTGGATGGGAGTACCTCCAGTGTTGTCTACCAAAATCGCAATCTGACCAAAGATGGCAGGGTGGTAATTTGTCAATGGTACGAATCTGCCCTTTTAGATGAATCGGGTAATATGGTCTCAATTTTGTCCCTCGTCCAAGATATTACCGACGCCAAACAAACCGAGGAAGCCTTGCGCCATAACGCGGAAATGCTGCGGCTGCTTTTAGAATATACTCCCGCCGCGATCGCGATGTTTGATAAGCAGATGAATTACCAGTTAGTCAGTCGCCGCTGGTTAGATGACTATCAGTTAGAAAATCAAGATATTATCGGCAAAAATCACTACGAACTCTTTCCCGAAATCCCCGATACTTGGAAACAAATTCATCACCGTTGTCTCCAAGGTGCAAGTGAACAGTGTGACGAAGACTTATTTATCCGCGCCGATGGGGAGAAGCAATGGATTTCCTGGGAAATCCGTCCTTGGATTGGCAATATTGGCGACATTAGCGGCATTATTATGAACACCGAAGTCGTCACGGAACGCAAGCAAGCCAAAGAAAAACTCAAAGAACTAAATCAAGAATTATGGCAATCTAATCGCGACTTAGAACAGTTTGCTTATGTCGCCTCCCACGATTTACAAGAACCCTTACGCGCTGTCAATAGTTACGCCCAACTTCTCAGCCGTAAGTATCAAAACCAACTGGATGCTAAGGCGGATAAATACCTCCATTACATTATGGACGGGGCGACGCGGATGCAGCAATTAATTAATGATCTGCTGGAATTTTCACGGGTGGGAACACGAGGAAAACCCCTACAACCCACGGATAGTGAGACAATTATCCGACAAGCAATGGAGAATTTAAACGTCGCGATCGCAGAAAGTCAAGCAATAGTTACTTATGACGCCTTACCCACAGTCATCGCTGATCCAACTCAATTAACTCAATTATTCCAAAACCTCATCGCTAATGCGATTAAATTTCGTCGTGAAACCCCACCAAACGTCCATATTTCTGCCCAAAACCAGGGAAATGAATGGACGTTTGTAGTTCAGGATAATGGGATTGGTATGGAATCGGAATATTTAGAGCGCATTTTTACAATATTCCAGCGATTACATTCTCGCCGCGACTATCCTGGAACCGGAATTGGTTTGGCTATCTGTAAGAAAATTGTCGAACGTCATGGAGGACGAATTTGGGTCAATTCTGAGTTAGGCATTGGCACAACCTTTTATTTCACCATTCCCGTTTAACTGTTCCATCTACCTCAATTTCATTCATTATTGATCATGACTCTAACGTTTATGAAGACAATTCGACCGATAGAAATTCTCCTAGTTGAAGACTCTCCCAGCGATGCTGATCTCACCGTTGACGCTTTTAGTGACGCCAGAGTTCTCAACAATTTGCACTGGGTTGAAGATGGCGTGGAAGCCCTAACGTTTTTACGACGCCAAGGTCAATATAGCGATGTTCCTCGCCCCGATTTAATCTTGCTTGACCTGAATATGCCCAAAAAAGATGGACGTGAGGTTTTAGCGGAAATCAAAGCCGATTCCCAACTGAAGCGGATTCCAGTGATTATTCTGACTACATCAGCCGCCGAACGAGATGTCCTGAAAACCTACGAATTGAATGGCAACTGTTATGTCACCAAACCCATTGATGTCGAACAATTTATGTCAGTTGTCAAGATAATTGAAGCCTTTTGGCTGGCTGTGGTTCAACTACCTTCGGAGTAATACCAATGTCTATATCCCCTCTAAAAATATTGCTAGTCGAAGATAACCCGGCTGATGCGGATCTGTTACAAGAAATCCTAGAAGACGCCGAAGAAATGCCTTGGTCTTTAGTCCATGTGGAACAACTGAAACAGGCGTTATCAACCGTACAGACTCATGACTTTGATGTCGTGTTATTAGACTTGTCTCTCCCCGACAAACAAGGATTAGGAACTGTGGCAAAAACCCATGAAACTGTACCCGATTTACCGATTGTGGTTCTTACGGGGTTAAATGATAAAGTAACTGCCTTAGAAGCCTTACGCCAAGGGGCGCAAGATTATCTAGTCAAAGGTAAAATTGATCATGAATTATTGACCCGTTCAATTCGCCATGCCATTGAGCGATCGCAAACCTTAAAACGGCTGCGACAGAGTGAGGAGAAACTGCAACAGCTTAATGAGGAACTCGAATGTCGCGTCGCTAAACAAACGGAAGAACTGCGACAAAAAAATCATGATTTACAACAAGAAATCGCCCAGCGCCAGCACTTAGAAGCTGAACTGCGTCAAAGTTTAACTAAAGAAAAAGAACTCAGTGAACTTAAATCCAATATTATCTCTGTCGTCTCCCATGAATATCGCACTCCCTTAGCCACGATTCTCTCATCCAGCGAATTACTGCAACATTACGGTCATAAATGGCAGGAGGATAAAAAGCAGCGGCATTTTCAACGGATTCAAAATACAATCCACCACATGACCCAGTTAATTAGTGATGTGTTATTGATTAATAAAGCCGAGGCTGGTAAATTGGAATTTAAACCTGTTCCTATCGATTTAGAAGCATTTTGCCAAGAATTAGTGGAAGAGTTACAACTGACGGTGAAAACGCCCCATCAAATTGGGTTTCGCCGTCAAGGTAGGTCACGATGGGTTTGTCTAGATGAGAAACTATTACGACAATTTTTAACCAATTTACTGTCAAATGCGATTAAGTATTCCCCAGAAGGAGGAACGGTACAATTTGACCTGATATTTGATCCTGATCAGGTCACATTCAGGATTAAAGACCAAGGAATTGGGATTCCCGAAAAAGAGCAATCTCAGTTATTTGATGCCTTTTATCGCAGCAGTAATGTGGGGACAATATCGGGAACGGGATTAGGACTAGCGATTGTCAAAAAATGTGTGGAACGCCATCAAGGTGACATTGCGGTAGATAGTGAAGTAGGCAAAGGAACAACATTTATTGTGACGATTCCTGTAGGTTCTGAACTGTCACCAGAATCCTTAAACATTGTCGGGTGCGTTTAGCGTAGCGTAACGCACCATTACTCAGGTTCGTAGTAGGGGAACTTTAGCCCCATATTTTATCGGCTATCTAGGTGTAACGCTAATGTGGCTCGACACAGCTAAAATGGTGGAAGAGATTTAATGTCCTAACCTTAATCGCAACCGCTATAACCTTAATGTTTCAGGTAGGAGTCTGCACAGATGGTACAATTTGAACCACTTTCTCGTCTACCCACTAGCCAAGAGCTACCTTGCTCCGATGATACTCCTGTGGATAATGAACTACAAAATTTAGTTCCCAACTTACTCCTAAGTATCCTAGCTTTCATCTGGCAAGAACGCCAGGATTGGTTTTTGGGCGTAGATATGGGGATTTACTACCTCTATGAAAACAAACGCCAACCTGCGCTAGTTCCCGATGGATTTCTCAGTATCGGTGTCCCTAGACGTTCCAATGAATCCGGACGACTCAGCTATGTATTGTGGGAAGAGAACAATATTCCGCCTATCCTGGCAATGGAAATCGTCTCTAAAAAATATAACAAGGAATATGACGAAAAGAAAGAAAAATATGCTCAGTTAGGCGTACTTTACTACCTAATTTATAACCCCAGTCACTGGCAAAGAGACGGACATCAACCCTTAGAATTATATCGTTTAGACCAAGGAGAATACATCTTACAAACTGGGGAACCCTACTGGATGCCAGAAGTCGGTTTAGGAATTGGTCGAGGAATAGGAACCTACGTGGCTTGGACAAGGGAATGGTTATTCTGGTACGACGAACAAGGAAATGCTTATCCACTTCCGGAAGAACTCATTGAACAAGAACGCCAACGGGCGGAACAGGAACGCCAACGGGCAGCCAGAGCAGAAAGAGCGTTGCAACAACAACAGCAACAAACGGTTATTCGACTATTTTCATTGGGCTTAAGTCTAGAACAAATTGCAACTGCTTGTAATCTTTCTGTAGAAGAAGTCAGCGTTATTCTTGAGTGATAGGATTAGGAATCCGCTTCTTTTTTCCGGTCAAAAAATCAGTCATCATTTTTACCAGCCAGTAGTTGCGCGGCGATAGGCAAACAGCCCATTCTTCCCTTCGTAGTCAGCACTTTAGTGCTGGAAAATAAAACAGTTTAAGGCACTAAAGTGCCTACTACAAACAAAGTTTACTTAAATTAGGTAAGCCCACATTCCTATTTAAGACCGAAGTCTAAACCAGAATGTGAGCTTACCCTGTCAGGGCTTCACGGGTTCATTTATCTGCCTTATAGGGTTTTTTCAGGCAGGGTGCTTTCGCTTTCTCTATTGTGCAGCCGAACCTCAGCCAATTGGGTATAGTTTTGATGAAATCTACGGGGATAAATATTAAATTTCTGTGAAACTTGCCCCGACAGGTCGCTTTTGACACAGTTCAAGTACTGGAATAGATTCTACGGTTAAATCGGGCGCAAGACCCTGCATTGGTGTCAACTTAAACCACAGCCCTTACCCCCATTCCCTTTGCCAAGCTTGGGTGAGGGGGTTCTATTGACATCCTCCCTCGCCGGAGACGAGGGATTCCCAAACCTCACGATTTGACGCTTCGACTCCGCGAGCGCGTCAACACCGAGCGGAGTCGAGGTGTTGAGTTCCTGCTTCCTGCCCCTGAGATTACGCGGTAGCTGAGCCTGTCGAAGCTCAGAGGTTTTTCGCAACTGCCCTTTGGACTTATGTCCATCGGGTCTTATGTTCGCTCCACAGACTATCACCGCAAGCCCTGCGGCTAGAATATTATTTGCGGCATTAATATCTCGGTCGTGGTGAGTTCCACATTCTGGGCAATTCCACTCCCTAACATTAAGCGGCAATTTATCAACGACGTGACCACAATGTCCACAGCGCTTAGAACTGGGAAACCATCGGTCAATCTTAACCAGCAATCGACCGTACCACTGGCACTTGTATTCCAACTGTCTAACCAGTTCGCTCCAGCTTGCGTCAGCAATTGCTTGAGCTAACTTGTGGTTTTTCATCATATTCTTCACGGC
>NZ_JAVJQN010000091.1:0-101119 GCF_040218245.1 Coleofasciculus sp. E1-EBD-02
TCAGTGCAAAGTGCAAGACCGTGGCACCTAGTCGAGTGGCTGCTTCTTGGGGGGTTAAACTAGACATTGCCTGACTATATCATAGAAAATGTCTAGTTATGTCACTAATTGTCTAGATATTTACGGACTGTTAGTTAACCCTGAAAAATCTCGGGTCTTCCGTACTTGTGGTGATAATGCAAGCTTACTCTCTTGCCTGTAACTGCATTAGGGAATGAAAATTCGCCTTGAACCTCGATAGTCTTCAATGTCAACGATGATATCGACCAAGCGATTAACGCAACGATCCCGATACTCCGGTTCAACAAGCAACCGATCAATATTTCCTATTGTGATGACAGGCAACGATATTGGGGTACTCTCTTCGCGTATCACTTGTTCCAACGAGTCTTTTCCTTTCATGCTTCGGTTAGCAGTGAGTAAAATCATCTCGTTAGCTTGGGCACATTGCCAAACCACGCGATCGCTACTACTAACTTCTAACCCTACCTCTTCAAAGAGAATAAAGTGAATGGAAATTAGTTCAAGCCAGCCACTTGCAGCAAGACGACCTGCAAGGAGTACAGAGTGTCCACGTAAATTATGATCAACCAGAATGTTCATGCTTGCGATTCAAGCTTGGCTCGTTCTACTTGAAGCTTTGCCCGAATTGCTTCTGTGCCTGGTCTTGGGGGTTTTGCAACAATGTGAGCAATACGATCACGATTTTGCTGTTCATAGTACTGTCGCAATTCTTCAGCTTCTTTGAGAATGGTTTGGTATTCTGCTTCAACTTCAGTCCAATGGGAATCTATGTAAGATAGCGCAGAACTTAGCTGTTCATCTGTAAGACTCAGCATGGCACGGATGAACTTTGGTGGGTATTGCTCTGTAACATAGTCCATCACGTCATATAAAGTAACACGGGTTCCTGAGATCGTTAGTCCCCTCTCTGTACGAATGATAGCCGCTTGCCCATTAGAATCCGAAATCATATCCATAACTCTGGAACAGCTATGTCTATATTACCTCGCCCAAAAAACTGGTGGGTATAATGTCTACTATAATTTAACCCGCTTCCAATAAGCGCTAGTTTCATCTAGAAGCGCTACAGTTCCTCAATTTCTCTAGTAAGTCCTGTTGCTTCTGTGATTGTGTCAATACTCCCTGCCGCAGATCCTAGTTAGATGCGCTCTAACTAATCGGGTTACCGACAATAGGGAGACTCAATGGAAACAAATGCTAAACCGTAATGTCGGTTACTACAGGGTGCAACCTGTACTAATAATCCTGGCGGATTCCAGCGATTACCATTCGGTTCAAATTTAATGGTTCCGGTTGCTCCTTCAGCGCTAAAATCAGGAGCCATTAATGTTTCTTGCATACCCATGCGTGTTGGTTTATCTTGCATGACTAAAGCTTGTTTGTGGGCACGAGCCGCATCATAGGTGAGAGCTGTTCTCGCACTAACTTCTCCTCCCCACAAATCACGAGCGTCTTGAATGAATTCTTGATTGGGGCTACTCAAGCCAAGCCAGGGAGAAAACAAAACGAACTTGTCAAAGGGTTTTAAATCGGCAATGGCGAGACTCTTTGGACCGTAGAGAGACCAGCTTCCTACTATCCAATTATCACCATTATTAACCTTGACCAAATCAATGGCATGGAAAAGAGAATCCGTCACTTGACCATCTGGAAGTAAAACCAGCGCTGTTTCCCCAGCTTGTTGGTTGACTTCAGTAATAGCTTTTTCGACATTGAAATTCTTCTTCGACAAATTAAACTCTTTTACGTTAACAACCGTTCCGCCCTTCTCTTTAAACCTAGTTTCAAACTCCTGTCGCAGCGAGCTGGTGAAGGGGCTATTAGGATTGTAAAAGATAACCGCTTGTTTTTGACCCGCTTCGTTACGTAGGTAATCAGCTAAATACTTGGCTTCCACTCGATTACTATGAACAGTCCGAAAAAAAACATCTTTCGGCTCTTCTGTCAGTTCTTCAGTAGTCGTACCCGGAGATATCACGACCAATTTGTTTTCTTGGTAAACATCAATCGCGGCTACCGTTGACTCGCTAGTGTAGTGTCCGACAACACCCAGAATCTCTTGCTGTTTCACCAGTGCTTTTGCCCTTTGCTTGGCGGCTTCTGTATCATTACTATCATCAGTTATAACAACTCTCAGACCTATCTGATTCTTAATCGCTTGCTTGGGCAGAAACTTATAGCCGGGAAAGTTCTCAACGAGTTTTTCCTTACCCTCAAAGAGTCCCAAATTGACTTCCGTTTGTAATTGGGCAACGCCTCTTAATATTTCTTGAGCTAATTCTGAATCGGTTACGGATGTAGATTCATTCTGCCTTTGAATCACGGGAACGGCAACAGCAATGGTGTAGAATTTTGCGCCTTTAGCTTGCAGCAGCGCATTGTTTAAGTAAATTAATGTTTCCGGGTCTCTGTTCTCTTTCTGCCATGATTTATTAAGCAACTCAATCGCTTCTGTATACTTCGATTCCGCCAATAATTCGACGCCCCTTTCCTTTAAGCGTGGGGGTAAACGTTGCAGCAAAATTTCTTCTCCACAACTGATAAAGTCTCCCTGATTGGCAGGACAAGTTCTCCCGGGTTCTATGGCAAGTTTATCAAGGCTCATCAGTGTAGATAAAACGACGGCTAATCCCAAGCCAAATCTTAAACCAAGCCTTTGCCACTTATTCCTTGGTGGAGTCCAGGTAAAAGAAGCGGCAGTTGGATGTTGATACATCACGGGTAACCATGTCGCGTAAGGCAGTCGATCCTCTATCGATTCTAGTCTTTTTCTGGCGGTATTGACTGCCTTTTGGAGGGAGGCTCCTTGGGAAAATTTCTCGATAAAAAAGGTCAGGAATTTATGGGCGACTTCATCGGGTACGGGTTCTCTCATCACAATGACTTGGGGAATCTTTAAATCCGCTAACACCTGGGCTAACCCTAACCCGTCACAGCTATTAAAAATAGCTAAACTCAAACGTTTTTTTATAGCAGTTGAGAGGGCATTTCGTAACTCATCAACGGTCAGACTTTCCGTTTCATTCAGATAAAGTCTACCTGTGCTACCATCCCCTTCCGTATAACTATGACCTGCAAAGAAGAAGATATCCCACCCTTGTTCATCGTGAAGCCTATTTTCTAACTGCTCCCGTGTCGGTTCCGGGAGCAAGCAGGACTCTATCCCCGGTGTTTTCTGTAAAACTTGTTTGTCAAAGGTAATATTAATTCCATCATTTTTGCCGAAAACCGCTAAGAGTCTGATTTTGTTTTTTAGTTGTTTCTGTCGAATTGCCTGATACTCAAACGTGCTTAAGATAATCTCAACAGAACCTTGACGTTCCCAAAAATCCCAGAGATGCCAAGGTAATTGCTGAAGCTGAGGGTTGTCAGTCTGAATCAAGACGCGAATGTCATTATAGTGATTTAACTGAACGGCTAAATTCTCCCGAATGCGATAAAATTCATTGGATGTAGCGTTGAGCCATTGGTTGATCTTCTCTTTCAACTGATCCGCGAATTGTTGACAGTCCTCTCTAGAGGTATTGTAATCAGGGAGTTCTTCTAAGCGGGGTCTGCGGTAAATTTCCTCAAGTTGGCGATAATTGGTCTGCCAATGTTGATAGAGTTGGGTAATCTCAGGGTTAGCCAGTAAACGTCCGCTAATTCTCCCTTCGGATGAGTAACCTTCTTCCCCCCATTCCAGGATGACTCGAATTCCCCTGTCTAAGTCACCATCAAGGGTTAAATATACCGCTCGACCCATTGCTGACTCCTTTCACTCTCGACGCCGTTAGACTGCAAAGTTTTCGGTGAAGCTGGCTTCTGCCAAAGATAATTTTAGCGTAAACTGTTCTTTGAGTTTACCGCGAAATCGTTTGGTGAGCATAGTTGAATTGATTTCGGCTGAACGTTCAGAAAACACTTGTCCGGTTTCATCAATTATGCTCAAGGTTAGACCCAGGGGGAGTGTTTCGCGATCGCGGGGATGAATTTGCACTTCAATGTCAATTTTTTCCTCAACGGCTTCGGTTAAACTAACAACTAAGTCTAGGGCGTAATCCGTCTGGTTTGTACCTAAGTTTATGGGTTTAAGCCCTGTTACTCTAGGCTTCCTCATCCCCAATTGACTTGGAAAACTTCCTTCATCTCTTTTTTGCCTATTTTTATGGGAAAAAGGGGTGACTTGACTTGGATTTGGCATAAAACGCCATGCGGTTTGTAGTGCTGAGGGTTTAAATGCTTCGGTACAATTTTGCCACCCTTTTTCAAAAATATTCTCAAACCACTGGCTTAAGTTGATTAGTGTCATCAGAGTTTCTATCTGGTCTAAGAAATCTTCCAGAGAACCTAACTGAATCAACGGTAACTCTGGTGTTTTCACCGTTTTGACAAATCCCAGTAATGTTCCTTCTGTGAGGGATTCATTGAACTGCACAACTAAATAGCCAATCGGGTTTTTCCTAACCCCAGAAGGAATCTTAACCACCTGGGACTCTGAGCCTACCGGAAGGCACTTTAGCGTCCCTAGCTTTTTGAGTGATAAATCGGCAACGTCTGGAGGATTTGATTTCACTAAATTTCGGCTATTTATTTCTTGTAAATCTGTCTCAATTCCCATACATTGACAGTAAAAATTTACAGCATGTACAGTTAAAGTATTGAGATAAATTTGTTCCATTTTTTCGGGATTAGACTGCTGTTTCGCCAACTGGTTCGCTAGACGATGTACGGATTGAGTTAACGCCACACTGAATGTTGATTTTGTTACTATTTCATTCATGATTAATGGTTTGAACTAATTCCTAATATAATTAATACAAATATTCTCGCAAATGGGAAGAAAACCGAGTCAAACAGCGGTCGTAGAATCGACTGAGAGTTGACAGTGGGATTTTTAAATGCTCGGATAATTCTCGCCATGAATATCCTTCAATTCTCTTGATCACTAAATATTGAAAATTTACCTCTGTATGATTCGAGATGTGTGTGGTTTGAAAAAGACCGTCTGGATCTTCTTTGATCCAGAAGATGATCTCTGAGGATAAAAGAGGATTTAATTCTGATTCTACAAGCTGTTCTAGGTTTTCAGTCCACAGTCTTTTAGTCGAACAATGACTTTGTTTGACAAAGGAGCTTAATATTTCATTAATCGCGTCAATAAATCGTCTTTTCATGATAAAATTAACCCACGCTATTACTTCTCCCCGATTCGGCTCATACCCATCAATATTTTGACAGATATAAAGAAACGTGCGATTGCAGGCAGAAGTATAAATGTCCTCATACAAGCCAGGAAACTGACCCGAATAGGGACGACAAAGTTGACCGGAACGCTGAATGGCATTGACTAACCGGGTTAGCGCTATTTGCCGCATCTTTGTATTGGCAGGATGCTGTTGAGCTTTTATAGCTAGCTTCCTGAGTTCTTCATTGAATTGCTGCTTACCCACCATAATGTTAAGACACTCGAATCCCTTTAACTCTGGTTGATCAAATCATCTGCTTTGATCTAGTAGTCGGGTCGATGGTGAGACAATTATGCCAAACTCCAGTTTTTGTTACAAAGCTTAACACTATTCCTGATTTCCTCCCCATTTTCTCACCCTTGTGCAGAAAAAAGTGGTTTCTGGGACGAATAGAACCATAGAAGGGGTTTGGTAACCCAACCCCTACTGTGTCAGGACTTACGCAAAGACTCTATGAGTAGGGTGTGTTAGCGAAGCGTAACGCACCTTTACCACCATCTGTGGTGTAGCTGCGTAAGTACTGTGTGTTATTCGCTGCTTGAGATCAATTAATCTCGGATTATGTTTAAGTCTCGACAACTTCACCGAATCGCCATTGTAATCATGGCAGTTTTCGTGACGATTCTAATTCCCATCACCCATTCAACTGCATCAGACATTCCCTTCTACTGGGATTCCATCAATGTAGAAATGGATGTTCAACCCAATGGTGATATGTGGGTGACAGAAACACAGCATTATGTTTTTACCGATGATTACACCAACGAACGATATCGCTACATCCCTCTGAACAAGGTGGATGAAATTACCGATGTTACAGTTACAGAGAATGGGGAACGTTTAGCGACGACGACAGGAATTGAAAACAATCAACTTTGGATTCGCTGGCAACATCCTCTCAACCCACCTGAATCTCATGTTTTTGTACTCAAGTATCGGGTTATCGGTGGGATACAAGTCAATGGTGACAAAACCCAGGTTTACTGGAAAGCCATTTTTGCGGAGCGCCAAGTACCTGTTCTATCAGGTACAGTTACCGTTCAGTTACCCGAAGTCCTCTCAGGTCAAGTCAAAAGCTACACATCCTATGGAATTCCCGCTACTCGTCGCACTCTTGATGGTAAAACCTTTGAATTTGTCGCCAGTCAAGCATTGCCACCTGGGGATGAACTCGAAGTACAAATCATTTTTCCCTCATCGGTTTTGAATCTTCCTAAACCTCAATGGCAGCAATTTAGGTTTGATATTCAAGAATTTTTCGTCTATATGCTTTGGAGTTTGCCAGTTATTGGTATAGCCATCATGAAAATTCTTCCCCGTCGATGTCCGCGTTGTGGAAAGCTGGCGCTCGAAACTCGGTCTCAAGTCTTGGTTTATCCAACCTCTTATAAGGGTAGAAAGCGAGTGACTCTGGATTGTAACAACTGTTTTTACCATCGCGAATTTGAAGTAACTATCCCCTGTAGTGGTGGCGGTGGTGGTTGTGATGGCGGCGGTGGCGGCGGTGGCGGCGGTGGCGGTGGTGGTGGCGGTGGTGGTGGCGGCGGCGGTGGCGGCGGCGGTGGCGGCGGTGGTGGTGGTGGTGGTTAAACTGAAGTGCCACGCCAAGTTAACGCTTGTTCGCTTCAATATGAGTACATCATACCAGCCGATAAACCAGCACCCACCTATGCTAGCCAGTGCAAAAACCTGACTCAAGCCAAAAAAGACGGGTCTTCCGTACTTAGTGTGCTAAACCGTTAGGATAATGCCACAGAAGAAAACGGCACTGTATGAAGTTTTGTAATCCTTGTCGGGCATCCGTTGTGGAGAAAAGCAATGGTGGGCGAAAATTACCATTACCTCCTCAAGCACTGAGGTAGTGAACAACCTCAGTTAAAGGAAATTAATTCACCGACAACCGGAAGCCATTCAGCAATAATTAAAGCAGAAATACCACACTTGGCGATTCCATCGTCTAACCCAGCACCACCAATACTTAGTACACTTGCCACCCTATTAACATGAAGATCTTTTAGATGCAGTAGATCACACCCAATAGTTGTTCCTAAGACACCTCCAGCAAAAGCAACTGGAACATCAAGACGAGCAACACCACTTGTCACTAATCCCATTTCTGTAAAAGCAGCTATGAATATCATTGATGCAAAAACAGCTATGAGTGTTATAATCCAAAAACCTGAGAAAGTCAAATAAATCCCTATTCCTGGTAATACAGTGACAAAAAAATAGCTAATCAGTGCAACAATTGTCATCACGATTAAAATAGCTAAAGGTTGAGTGCGATGAAATTGATAGAGCGCCAAAACGATGGGAATCAAACCGCCTGATACATTTAAGCCGATGTAAGAACGGATGTAAGAACCGGGTGTAAGCGATATCAATACTGGCAGTAATTTATAGTATCTGCGACCCTGACATTGTAATACCAGATAGAGCGGCAGGTTGATGAAGCATCCGAAAAAAACCGTAATGATTAAAGGGATTCCTAAACTTGGTGCAATGCCTAAGCGAGTCATTACGAGCGAAAACACAATCGAATAAAATTTGATTGTGAACCAAAATAATGCACAAAAAATCAGCCCAAATATTAAACAGCTAGAAACACAACCTTGAGCAGACTTGGGTCTAATCTCCCAGTTAAATTTATGGCGTTGCACTACATCAAAATTCTGATTAAACCAATGTTCAATTCGTCTTTTAAAATTCATCTTTAATTTCTCTTTGATATTGAGAGTCTATAAATTATTTAAAGGCAAAGTGTACTTTTAGGCGATCGCACTCCCAAAACCCGTCAAACCCACAACCAGACAGTGTTTCAATTTTTTGGGAAAGTCGCGATCGCTCCTCACCTCTGTATCACTCCTTTTTTGGGCTGAAGGGGTGTTTTTATGGTCTAATGCCAGGGGGTAAAATTATTAGAAAGGAACCCTTCTTGCCCGGATTAATATCTGCTACTAAGGAAACAGAAGTGCCATCAAAATTCCAAAGCTCACATCCATTAGTGCCATCGGTAGCAGCGAAAAATAGTTCGCCATTGAACGGAGTCAAAAAAAGTATGAATGAATCTCGGTGTCCTGGTCTAATATCTTGTATTAAAGAAGCAGAAATGCCGTCAAATCTCCACAATTCCTTTCCATTATCACCATTGTTGCCATAGCATAAGCTGTTCGGCATTTAAACCTTAATGTCAATAATGGCGAAAGCATGGTAGTACGAGCATCTTGCTCGCTACTAATACCCAATTTAAATGCATGACAGCTTAACTCCAGATAGGGGTATTATGGTACTGAAAACTACTAGAATTCTTGTTAATATTAATTTTTTGAGGTTTTTCCATTTTAAACTATTCATGTTTTCCTTTACATCTATCTAATGTGGTAACTAAATGTATATTAGGTTGGCAACTAAGTGTTTATAATCACACAATGAACACCCTATTTACAGGCTTTGATCTGCCCTGTTGTTTTAGTGCCAAGCGTATGCGTATGTCAAGGTAACATACTCCCTGGTAATTAGCTTGATTGTCAAGAGTAATTTTATGCCAAAGAGAAATTTTTGTTGCCCAACTCGACGTAAAATTTTGTAAAGCCAAAACCTGGAATGGGCTGGTTTTGTTGATAGGCGTAGATCTGTTAACCTAAGCCGGAGAGTCACCCCTCTGACTTAGCTTTTGTTTTTCTTTTTGCAATGCTCTCGCTTGAGTAATACTCCAAAGCCTAGTGCAGCGCGGCGGAAATATGTGAGCAGCTTTGTAGGTGTGGAGGAGCTGGGGGAGCTGGGGGAGCTGGGGAAGCTGGGGGAGATATTAGCTGTTCAGTTATTTCTGCCTTCTTGCACTAGTGCTGTTACTGAACCAATTATAGTTAGGGGTTCTGGAACTGGCTTTGGGGAAATATCATCAGTAGCAAACGCTACATTCCAGGTAAAGGAGTGGCTTAATGCTGAGGTTGGGGTATTGGCATCACATCGAATATGAGGAGTGCAATTTAATACAACTCGACCTGGTGTACTCAAGTCAACTGCAAGCGGGAAGCCGAAACTAAATGTACTACTTGCCGCGCTATCAAATGTTACAGATGTAATCTCTTTATCGATATTGTCCAAGACTATTGACCCAAAGATGCCTGTAAAATTCCCGGCGGGGAAGGGCTTGGAGATGGTTAAGGTAAATGAGGACTCTGCAATATCTAACGAGTAGCTGCGACCAAATAACGATGAGCTAGTGAACTCGACCCCATCTCCGACAGTAGCTGAACTATCAATATGAGGTGAGTTGGGGTTAAGTACATCATTTACTTTTGCGTCAATGGTATCGCCAAAGAAGCCAACACCAAATGCCGGGAAGGCATACCCAACAACACTCATACCAATAGTTAAGGAACTGGGAATAACCGTCAGCATGAGTTGGGAAAATAAGCGAGGGGGAAATAAGCGAGTTCGAGTCATAGTAACGGATAGTACTTCTTTATTTGCTCAACCTTCGTTTATTAATTCTGACGGTTAAGGGTTATTTTATGCCAAAGAGGAATTTTGGAAACAAAACTTAATACTGAAGGTCAGTGATACGATAACCCTATATTCCGTTAGATTTCCTTGGGTCAACCCAACCTACTGGTGTGGCACATCAGTTTAACCACCACCGCCGCCACCACCGACTTTTTCCAATTTGCGATAATAAAAACAATTGTTATAACGCAGAGTCACTCGCGTACTACCATTGAAATATGACGTTAACCGAGTTTTGATCGCCAGCTTTCCACAACGCGGACATCGGCAGGGAATAGTGTTAAGTTTTGTAACAAAAACGGGAGTTTGGCATAATCGTCTCACCATTGACCCGACTACTAGATCAAAGCAGATGATTTGATCAACCCGAGTTATAGGGATTCGAGTGTCTTGATATTATGGTGGGTAATCAGCAACTCAATAAAGAACTCAGGCAGAGCTAGCCATCAAAGCTCAACAGCATCCTGCTAATACGAAAATGCGGCAAATGAAAAGACGATTTATTGATGCTATTAATGAGACATTCAGCTCATTTGTTAAACCTAGCAATTGTTGCAATAAAAGACTGGGCAATAAAAATCTAGAACAACTTGTAGTATCATACTTAAATCCTCTTGGCTCTTCTAGAGTGGTTATGATAAATTACCTGATACTAGTATTCAACAGGCTACATTCCATGAAACATAAGAAAATTGCATCTGTCATACTTTTAGCTTCCATCCTCATTGCCTATCCTACATCTGCTCAGAATAAAGAAACTTCTCGGCGGGAACTATACATTCTTTGCTCAAAATTCCCCCTCAATTCTCAATGTAAAGGACTGGAAATTCCCATTCCCTTAGATGAACGCAGTGGTGAAGAGGCTGGCTGTTCCTTACTTTCTGGCAATAGTAATCAAAGTGGGAAGTGCAAGGTAGTGGCAACAGAAGAAAGTTTGACTGTATACCTGGAGGATGAAGAAGGAGAACCCATTGAGTTTTTGGATAACCAACTTCCCAGTTTAGAGATTAAAATCCTTTTTGAGACTGTCTTTGCTCAGAATTACCAAATTTGGAATAAAGTTCACAGGTTAGAATTTGGCTACCTTGTGAAACCCGATTCCAATCAAGGCAATCGCACCAAATTTCTGACAATTCTCACCAATGAAAACCTCCCAAATTCTCTAAACACTCAACTCAGTCTAACTCCTACATCCGCAGAACTCTTATCCCAGAGCCAAGTAAACACTCTCTCAAATTCCTCTTCTCCAGTACAGCGATTATTAGAAACTAAAGAATGTATACGGTGTGATCTACGCGGTGCTGACTTGGCTGGTGCTAATTTAAATGAGGCTAACTTGGAAGGTGCGAGTCTGCAAGGAGCCAATCTACAAGATACCACACTTGTGAGAGCTTACCTGGTTGGCGCGAACCTCAGCCAAGCTAATCTCGCTGAAGCGGTTCTCACAGGAAGTAATCTCACCTTAGCCTCGCTTACTGAGTCGAGCTTGGAAGGTGCAGACCTGAGTGCTGCGAATCTACAAGGTGCTAATCTACAACTGGCTAATCTCAAGGGAGCCAAATTGATTGCACCTACTTTGATACAAGATGCTGATCTAAGAAATACCAACTTGGAAGATGCCAACATTCAAGGTGCAAACTTGGAAAGAGCCAACCTAGAAGGAGCAAATCTGCAAGGAGCAAACCTCAGCGATATTTCAATTCGCTTGCAGGATATACCTGGTAATTACAGTTTTGGTGAATTTTTGCTTGATCTTGCAATTGGTTTTCCTATTAGCAACAGAGGGACAAAATTTTACACTAACCTACGTAATGTGAACCTGAGAAATGCGACCTTGACAGGGGTCAACTTGGAAGATGCCTTACTAGACGGTGCAGATTTAAGCAATGCCAATCTCAGTGAGGCAAAATTGAATGATGTGGATTTATCAGGTGCAAACTTGTGTGGTGCAACTATGTCTGACGGTTCTACTTCCAATCTAGGCTGCTAGTATCTGTTTGTGCCATTATGCCAAAGTCCAAATCCGTTCAAGGGTGTACCTCCAATTTCAGGAGTGCTTTAGAACATTTGTACTGTAACTACGCGAGAGCGTACTGCTATATATTTGATGATTGAGAATTATGACAAAGAAACCGTAGGGGCGCACCGACGTGCGCCCGATTTAACCGACGTGCGCCCAATTTAACCGACGTGCGCCCAATTTAACCATAAAACCTATCCCACAATTTTAGCTGTGCCACACCAGTCGGCAATCCTAAATAGGATGCAACAAGCGAAATGCTCGAAACCCAGGTATAGCAAGGGTTTCATTTTTGAAAATTGCCACAACCTAAATAGGATTGCTATACGTGTAAACCTGACATACTCCCCTTCCCATCACCTAGGATTCGCCACCGATGGCTTTAAATCCGCTTGAGTCTCACCCACAGGCTGATAACCATTTTCTGGCAGAGGGCGTCGTTCCTCAATCAAGCTAATCGTCCCACTCACCTTTTCCGGGAAAATCACCACCAAACCACCGGACGCCACGCCGTCTAACGCCGTATTAATTGCGTCGGTTTCATTGAGAATAATTTCATACTCCCGATCCGGCTTCGTCTCCAGAATTCCCTTGCGAATCAACTCCGCCGCGTCACCACTGGGACGTCCCCGTAAATCCGCATCTTCTTTAATAATGATCCGGTCAAAAATGTCCGCAGAGAGTCGTCCCAGGTTAATGAAATCCTCATCTCGGCGATCGCCTGGTCCACCGACAACACCAACCCGTTCCCCAGACCAATTGCGGACAAAGCCACCCACGGCTTCATAACTGGCAGCATTATGGGCATAATCCACCAAGGCATGGTACTCACCTAGGTTAAATAAATTCATCCGTCCTGGTGTCTGCGCCACAGACGCCCGGAATGTGGTCAACGCATGACGAATTGCCTCAATCGGAACCCCTTGAGCAAAGGCGGCGAGACTCGCGGCTAAGGCATTCGCAATTTGAAACGGTGCCATTCCCCGCATGGTCACAGGGACATGTTCCGCCTTCTCAATCCGCAGCGTCCATTCGCCTCGGATTAAGGACAGGTAGCCATTTTCATACACCGCCGCCAAACCCCCCTGTCGGGTATGCGCTTTCACCACCTCGTTGTCGGGATTCATGGAGAAAAACGCCACATGACCTTTGACGCGCTGTGCCATCGCCATGACTAGAGGATCTTCAGCATTGAGAACGGCATGACCTGCTGGACTCACGGATTCAGCCACTACACTCTTAAGATGCGCCATCTGGTCAAGGGTATCAATGTCACCAATGCCCAAATGATCCGCCGAGACATTTAAGACAACGCCCACATCACAGGTATCAAAGGCTAACCCCGATCGCAGAATCCCACCTCGTGCTGTTTCCAATACCGCCACCTCAACCGTGGGATCTTTGAGAATCACTTGAGCGCTTTGGGGTCCAGTCGTGTCTCCTTGTTCGACCAGATGATCGCCAATGTAGATCCCATCGGTGGTGGTATACCCAACCCCATGACCCGTTTGCTTATAGATATGGGCAAGCAAGCGAGTGGTGGTGGTTTTCCCATTCGTCCCTGTCACCGCCAGGATGGGAATCCGACTGGCTTGTCCCGGTGGAAACAGCATATCCATCACCGGGGCGGCGACATTGCGCGGTAAGCCTTCCGAGGGACAGACATGCATCCGGAATCCTGGTGCAGCATTTACTTCCACCACCACACCGTCAATGTCCCGTAGGGGTTGGGTAATATCAGGCGTAACAATATCAATGCCAGCAATATCCAGACCAATAATTTTCGCCACCCGTTCCGCTAACCAAACATTTTCCGGGTGGATATCGTCCGTGCGGTCTATCGCCACACCCCCCGTACTCAGATTAGCCGTTGCCCGTAAATAACAGACCTCATCCTCTTTGAGAACCGTATCCAAGCTATAACCCTGACGTTCTAAGATGCTCAGACTCGTATGATCAACGATAATTTTCGTCAGGACGTTATCATGACCCTCTCCTCGATTGGGATCGCGATTCGTCCGTTCAATCAGTTCCTCAACCGTGGACTTACCATCCCCAATCACACGCGCCGGAATCCGCTGGGCGACGGCTTCAAATTTCCCGTTAATCACCAAGACGCGGTGGTCAAAGCCGGGATAATAGCGCTCGACAATCACCGCACGGGAAATATCTTTAGCGCGATCATACGCTTTTTCGGCTTCGTCCCAGTTGCGAATGTCAATGGTAATCCCCCGCCCATGATTACCATCCAGGGGTTTAATCACGATCGGAAAACCGCCTACATACTCGATCGCGCTGTCTAATTCGTCCAAATAAAGCACCGTTGTGCCTCGGGGAACCGGAACCCCCGCATCAAGCAAAATCTGCTTCGTCCCTTCTTTATCACAGGCTAATTCCACCCCTAAAATTCCGGAGTAATCACTCAAGGTGGCTTGAATTCGCTTCTGATGCACCCCGTAGCCAAGCTGAATCATGGCTCTGGCACTTAGGGGAAGCCAGGGAATGCCTCGGGCGTCGGCTTCTTTGACCAAGGCTTCGGTACTCGGTCCTAACGCCGCATCGCGAGCGAGTTCGCTCAGGTCTTTTAAGTCTTGATCTAACTCCCGTTGCGGATAAGTTCCGGTATCGATAATACTTTGGCACAAGCGCACAGCCGCCCTAGCCGCATAGCGACCCGCCTGCTCGTCAATGTACTCGAAAACAACTTGATAAATTCCGGCTGTCCCGGTTTCCCGAGTCCGACCAAACCCAACGCGCATTCCCACCAGTTCCTGGAGTTCCAGCGCCACATGTTCGATAATATGCCCCATCATCGTGCCTTCTTTGACCCGACTTAAGAACCCACCCCGAACACCCGGAGAACAGAAATGTTCTTCTAGACTGGGTAGCGTCTCTACCAGTCCCTCGTAGAATCCCAGAAGTACATTGGAGGGTTTATCGATGAGTTCCTCCAAATCAAGACGCATGACAATGAGTTTGTGGCGTCGAATGCTCCAGTAATTGGGACCGCGTAACGTCTGGATTTTTAGAATTCTCATAGTTAGTGATGAAATCGGGGATGGTTCACAATGTCGGCAAGGAGGCACAAACTAGCGATTGTGCAAAATCTATTTTAGGAATTTCTTTAACATTACGTGACATCCTCCTACCCTGGATCTCCAGATTAGAGCGTAGACTTCTCAAGTATCGCGACTTACAGTGTCTCAACATTTTTGCCAGTTCTCAGAAGTCCTCCACGTAATCGGGGGAGTAGTCTACTCTTGCCCTGATTGGATTCACCCGTTTTGAGTGGATGGGACATCTTATCTAGTTTCCGACTGTTCAAAGCCATCAAACTGTTCATCATAAACATTTTTTGGAAACGATTGGCGATTTTTGACCTTCGTAGAGACGTAACATGCTACGTCTCTACATCCCTGCTCTTGCCGTCATACATTATTGATGGGCATTAATGCTCGTTTATAGACATGATAGCGATCGCCATGACACAAAATATGGACTCGGAGGTTATGTAGACTAATGGGATCGGTGCTGCCAATATCCACTTGATTGGTGTGAGACAGTTCTCCGGGATCAATAATCGTCACCGTGCCTTTGCCCATCACCTGTAACCAACCATCTCGCTCAAAGATGATACAAGTATCTTCATCGATGCCGATCCCCAAGCGATCCGGGTGAGTGGCGATCGCACTAATTAAGCGGGCGATGCGATTCCGGTTCAGAAAATGCTGATCAACGATCACTTCCGGAATAATTCCCAAACCTGTTGCCATATCCACTAAAGAGCGATTCGGGGATTCACCACTCCCGCCGCCAGCAATCATGTGATGACCCATCACCGCCGCACCTGCACTGGTTCCCGCTAAGGTAATCTCCCCTAAATGTACCCGTTGGCAGACTTTTTCCATTAACGGGGTATCCGAGAGTAAACCACACAAACGCAGTTGATCCCCACCGGTCATGAATACACCCGTACAGGTTTCCACATACTCTTGTAAATAGGAATCCGATCCTTGAGCGCGATCGCGCACATCCAGGACTTTAATCTCCTTAGCCCCCATATCCTCAAAAATCCGCTGATAGCGATCGCCAATAATCGCGGGTTCTCGCGACGCCGATGGAATAATCGCAATTCGCGCCTCACCTGCACCCGATCGACGAAAAAAGGTTTGCAGGATCTCCCGTCCATGAACTTTATCTTCCGCACCACCAATAACAATGATGGCGGTTTTTGTCGATTGAGGCATTGTCGTCGCTTGGAATTGAGAGTCTAACTGCAGCATACTGTCGATGTCGAGTTCGGGCATAAGGTGAGTTCAATACTTGAGTATCGCGCTTGGCTAGAACTGTCACTTTATTACGATTTTGACTCTAGCTCAACTACTGGTTGAGGCTGTCCTGGGCAAGCTTCTCCACAACTAAACACCATCGCGCTTGGCTTTGATTCAGATGCACGCTACATCCGCCTCGATACGGTGAATCGATGGAAATGGTCACTTGTTTAGCTGCCAAAGAAGGCTCACTCACGACACTGAGCCGTTCAGAGGAAATCGGCTGTTTCCCCATCATCATGGCAAATTATACCAATAATTACCTATACTATGAGTTACTATTGACCCTTTTTGTCTTAACAGCTACCCAATTCTTGTGCGCTTTGATGTTGTCACCCTGTTTCCGGATTTCTTTACCTCTCCCCTGGCGTCAGGACTGCTGGGTAAGGCATTGACCAAACAAATTGCCCAAGTGCACCTAATCAATCCTCGTGATTTTGCCACCGATAAACACCGAAGGGTTGACGATGAACCGTATGGGGGTGGCGTGGGGATGTTAATGAAACCCGAACCAATTTTTGCGGCGGTGGAGTCGTTGCCCACATTACCTCGACGAGAGGTGATTTTAATGACGCCCCAAGGACAACCGATGAACCAGCCTCTGTTGGTGGAGTTGGCGACGGGTTATGACCAGATTGTGATCATCTGTGGACATTATGAAGGTGTCGATGAACGAGTCTTACATTTAGTGACGCGAGAGGTATCGTTAGGGGATTTTGTCTTAACCTGCGGTGAAATTCCCGCACTCGCCCTAATTAATGGGGTGGTGAGATTACGTCCTGGAACCGTGGGGAAAGTGGAATCCCTTAAATCAGAAAGTTTTGAAGCCGGATTATTGGATTACCCGCAGTGGACACGCCCTGCTGAATTTCGCGGTTTGCACGTCCCAGATGTTTTATTATCGGGCAATCATCAGGCAATTGACCAGTGGCGCAAAGACCAACAGATTCAGAGAACCCGGGAACGTCGCCCTGATTTATACGACAAATGGGTTAAGCAGGCTGAAAATCCGCCGAGTTCCAATATGTCAAAATGAAACTCAATTGAGATTAAATCCTTGCTGCTTTTAACTAGGCTTGTATGAAATCGCCTGAGTTGCTGAAAAACTTACCGACTTCTGTACAGAAGGTGTGGCGACCTATGCTGCTGATTTCTGTGGTGTTGCACGGTATTGTACTAATTCTACCCGTACCTTCTACCTGGGAAAAGTCGGAACCCGAAGAACAAGTGAAGGTGACACAGTTACCTTCTCTTTCTACATCACCTGAGTCTTCAGTAAATTCCGCTGAGGAACCCACAGGGGAAACGAGTCCAACGCCAAATCAACCGACTCCTTTCGTCTCAGCCTTTTCTAGTCAACCTACGATTAACTCATTTCCTGACCCTATCCAACCGACTCCTGATCTTAGTCCTACAATTGAATTTTCTCCAGGAATTTTGGAAAATCCTCAATCGTCACCCTCTCCATCACCCTCTAGTTCTAAGGATGAAACTCAGACGATTGAAGAAAAAAATACAAAAAATACTGATCAGACCATAAATTCTGGAATTGATCCCAATGATGACAATGTGGAAGATCCGCTGAAAAAATTCCTGACAAATTTTCCGTTTCCGGAAGAGGCGGCGATAGGTTCGTTAGGGGAACTTACTGGAGAGGCAGATACATCGGCTCGTCATATCCAGCAACCCTTAGGTCAGGTGATTAAATACTATGGCAAGGAACTACCTGAGCGCAATTATACTCTAGCTAATCCGAGTATAGATGAACCTGACTTCAAAGTTTATCAAGTGTCTCAAGATGATATATCTCAATATCTGCACTTAATTTTTAATGGAGAAAATACTATAATTTTTCTCTCGGAAACACAACTTGACCGGGCAGATTTACCTGAGTTAGCAGCGGAAACAGCCGAAGAGCGGGAATTAAAAGAGACGGTAGAACAAATTATTATTGCAGGTGAGTACGAAAAAAAATTAAGTGAAGGTGTCAAGAAAAAATTAGGCGATGGTAAATATAATTATTTGGGAACGGTTTATGCAAAAGCTACCGAACAGTTAGGCGATCAAATTGAAAGCAAAATTAAAGAAAAGGGCTTTAAGGTTCCTCAAGTGTTTCCTTTGGGAGAAGAGGGGATAATTTACAGTGTAGAAAAAAATGATTTTAAGGGCTTTATCCAACTCATCCCCACACAAGATGAATCGGGAACAGCCGTTATTAGTTTAGATGATTTCTCCTTTTAGTTTCTCAAAGAATTTAAGTTCCACTCTCAATAGCTAAGGAAACGCGATCGCCTCCCACATCCCGCATTTGAGCCAATACCTGAATCACTTGCTCGTAGGGCAATTGACTATCGGCTTGCAAGAAGATAACCCCTTGAGGATTTTGGGATAAATAGGTTTGTATTTGCTCAAACAATTGCTCTTGGCTGACGGATTGATTACCGATGACCAGTTGTCCTTGTGACTTCAATTGTACGATTAAAGGAGTGGGCTTTTCCGGCGGCTGAGTTTGAGTATTTTCAGTATTAGGCAGTTGAACATTGACGCCTTCTTGAGTGGTTAACAGCATGGAAGTCATTACAAAAAATGCTAGAACTCCCATGATCACATTGAGCATAGGGATTAATTGAATGGACGGTATTGATGATTGGGTTCGCTGGGTTCTAAAACGCATTGTTTAACGATTTAAATCTCCCCTCTTGCTCCCCTCTCCCAAGCTTGGGAGAGGGGCTGGGGGTGAGGGCTGGCTTGGGAGAGGGGTTGAGCTTAAGTTGACACCAATGGTAGGCGGGTCGCCCCTACAGGTTGTTTATAGGTAAATTATTTTAACGACGTTCAATAGCAAGAGAGACGCGATCGCCCCCAATTATTGTCATTTCTTTTAACAGTTTTTGCACATCTTCATAAGGTAAGTCTCGGTCTGCCTTTAAAACAACTGTAGCATTTTGATTTTGCTCTAGGTATGACTGGATTGTTTCAGACACCTGGTTAACGGTAATCACTTGATTATCCACTAAAATCTCGCCTTGGCGATTTAAGCCAATAACCAGAGTGTTTCTAGTATTTGACTCACCACTAGCGGTTCCAGAACCCGGTAAACCAGGTAGATTAATATTCCCTAAGCGCTGACCTGTATAGCTCATTGATGTGATAATAAAAAATGTTAGCACTGACATCATCACATCCATTAAAGGAATCAGATTAACTTCAGGGATTGATGAGTTCTTTTGCGTGTTTCTAAAGTGCATAAAATTCTAGGCGAGACTCTCCCAAAACAAAAATGGAATAAAAATTAAACAAATCTATTTTGTATAACCGTTTACTGGGGTTACCTAAACGGCATTTTCGGATTGCAGTTCATCTAATTTGGCACGCACTGCCTGGATGTCTTGCCACATAAACCACTTTGGCTTACCTTGCTCTCGTGACGGATTCCGCAATAGGTAGGCAGGATGGAAGATTGGCATACACAGTCGTCCTTCCCATTCCATCCAAGTGCCACGAATCTTAGTAATGCCGCGCTTTTCAGCCGTTAACCCCTTAACCGCCGTTGCACCTGTGAGCAGAATAATTTTGGGATCAACTAAGCGAATTTGTTCGAGTAAATACGGTTTACAAGCTGCAACTTCGTCAGGAGTCGGTACTCGATTACCAGGAGGGCGGCATTTATTCACGTTACAGATATAGACATCCCGTTCACTATCCAGTTTGACGGCGGCGAGAATCTTCTCCAGCAATTGTCCGGCTCTACCGACAAATGGTAAACCTTGCTCGTCTTCATTTTGTCCAGGGGCTTCCCCAATGATCATAATCGGAGCATGAACATTACCCCGTCCCACTACAGCATGGGTGCGAGTGGCGGCTAATTCACAGCGCTGACAACCATTACAATGATCCGCCAAAGACTCCATGGAGTCGTAAGTGCCAGGCGGAATCGGAACCTTGGCATCTGTCGGAATTAACTCCGGTTTGAAGTCATTAGGGGTAGAAGATGTCAGCCCTGACTGGTCAAAGAGACTGAGTTGTTCTGAGGACTCGTGGGACATAAATTTACGCTCGGACAATCCGACTGCTTGTTGAATTTTCTCATATCCTGTGCGGAATCCCTGATTTAATACCAAATCCGGGTTAACTACTCCCTTTATGAGTAGGGATAAGGCAACAGGCACTTAGGGGGTGACGAGATAGCTAAAAAGGAGACAGGGTATAGGGTATCCGGATAGCGCGACAATACCCTGTTTTCCCTTCCCAACTCACTCCAGAAAAAGTGCGACGACGTTCCATATTCAGTCTCCTCAACCAATGCGTTGAAAAATCGTTAGCATCACAGGTCCTAAAAGAAAATGATGTCCCAAGTATTCCATCCCGGCTACCCGACCAAATTGTTCGCGTTGCTCTCGACTATAGAAGCGAAGGTTATTAGAAAATAAAGGAATAGAAAGGGTCACTGTTTTTTGGTGTCCGATGTAGTCAACCAGGTAAAAACGTCCCCCCTGTCGCAGAACTCGATTCACCTCGGAGAATACCTGTTGAGGTTGAGGGTAATGCAGAAAACTAATTGTATTAAACACCGCATCAAATTGACCCTCAGCAAAGGGTAAAGACTCAGCATTTCCCTGTTTGAAAATAAGTCGCGGTCGATGCTGATTGCGCTGTCGGGCTTGACGCAGCATTTGGGAGGATAAATCAAGTCCTGTACCCTGGAGAGTCGGGAACTGGGTGGCAAGGCGATGCAATAATCGACCCGTACCGCAACCGAGATCAAGCACATTCGGATTTTCCGGTAGTTCGACGTACTCCAACAACCGTTGGTGAACGGCTTGGTAGAAAATTGTGGTAAACAGCAGGTCGTAGTTTGGTGCCCACCGATCAAAGAGCTTTTGCTTATGCCGATAAACGTCGCTTGTCACTTGAGTTCAGATAGATTACTCACACTCATTCAACGGTATAACACAAGTTTAGGAATAGGTAGCGAGCAAGATGCTCGCACTACAAGGATTTCGCCATTATTGATATTAAGGTTTAAATGCCGAACAGCTTATTGCTGCCCTGACGCCTTCTGCCTTTTGCCGTAGATGCCAAAAAAGCGTCACTCTTGCTCTAAACTCCAAGTATGGAATCGGGAGCATCAAATTGTGAAAACGTCCAAGCAACCGTTACCGTGGCAGGTGGGACTGGTGTTAGTCGCTGGTGTCTTGGCAGTTTCCAGTGCCGCCATTTTTATTCGTTTAGCGAATACGGCGGCTGGCTTGAGTGGCGTTGGATTTAGCCTGTTTCTGTCGGCTTCTCGCCTAACTCTGGCATCTTTATTAATAGTACCCGCTTGGCGAAACCTAGGATCTAATCAGCTTAGTCCCGGTGCCTTCCATTATGCTGTGGGGGCTGGGATTTGTCTTGCCCTGCATTTTGCCGCCTGGATTACGTCTCTATCCTTCACGTCAATTGCCGCTTCTACGACTCTAGTCACCACCAATCCCATTTGGGTAGCTTTGCTATCTTGGCTATGGTTTAAGGAAAAACCTTCTCGGTTAACCCTACTGGGAATTGGTATTGCCTTTATCGGCGGTGTCCTCATTGCATTAGGGGATCAAGAAACGGTTAACATGAGTTCTAATCCCGCCTTGGGCAATAGTCTTGCCTTAATTGGTGCTGTAATCGTTAGTTTATATTTATTGTTAGGTCGAGAAGCACAGCGGCGTGGTTTGGGAATTGGTAGTTATATAGCCATCGCCTATAGCACTGGCGCACTGGTTTTATTGCCCCTACCCTTAATCTTTGGTGTTGGCTACCTTGGCTATCCGCGTGCCGTTTATCTTTATGTTTTGCTAATGGCAGTATTGCCTCAATTAGTTGGGCATACTAGCTTTAACTGGGCAGTGCGCTGGGTGTCTCCCACCTTGGTTACCCTAGCGATTTTATGGGAACCCGTTGTCTCTAGTTTTTTGGGGTATCTCGTTTTTCAGGAACTCCCCGGACGCTTTGTGCTAGTGGGTGCAGCCGTTCTATTAGGAGGCGTTGCGATCGCGGTTTTTGGCGCTAGGACAACTTATGTTGAAGATGGGGGAACTTAAGGACAAGAAAACCAGTACGTTACTTGATTGGTCTATGCCTTAATTCTTGGACTGGGCTTTTTGGCGCTTTCTGGAAGACTCTTTTTTAAACAAGGCGCCAAATCCTAGGGCTAAACCTGAACCCAGGATAGTCAGCGGTTCGGGGACGGTAGCGACAAGAGAATCTGCCGCAAAATCAACCTCTTGGGGTCCTCCAACCGTCAAGGATACTGATTCTGCCCTACTGAAATCTGTAGCCGCAAAATTGTTAAACGCATTGAAATTGAAGATAGCACTCCCTTCACTCAGTCCTGTCTTCGTCAGGCTTGCCATATCACCGTCACTGTCTGTCACGTCTAATGCTAGCTTTGCCGTCAAATCGACACTGTCAATATCTAAACGGAAGAACTGATTCATACCTCCCCCAGTTAGATCAATATTCAGAGGACTAGTGTCGGTTCCATCCCATGTAAACACCGTCGTACTTTCAATTCCAGCATCGTTACTAATGGTTGCAAAACCGTCTACTATGCTTACAATCGCACCCAGCTCCGGGTCGTCAAACTCATTCTCATCTATTGTTAATTTGATCTTGCGCTCTTCACCAATTATGTTGTTGTCTCCATTCATCATAGTGTTCATAGCCATAGTATCAGGACTACCCAGGACTTCGACACTTTGATCAAACGTGTTAAAATCGTCAATTGTCACCTGGGCGGCTTGAGCTTGACCCACACCAAACACGAATGTCCCAAGTGCAAAACTAGGAATAAGGTATCTATTCATTTTTTGCTGCTTCATGAGATTTTGAAAAATTATCAACTCATACCGCTGCACGGAATTCAATTTTTAAAATGCTTGTCTTACCGATATTTCATTTATTTTGATATAGTTCCGCCGCGTTGTACTAATTCGATTTAATCTAAATCTTCGGCATAAGTGATCCAACTTTAGTGGCATATAGACGAAAAATATACAATAAGTTACAAACCTATTGGTTCAAGAATAAAGAAAAAATACGACCTTAGGAGGTTGAAGCCAGGTAAGAATTGGGATATGAATGGAAGAATTAGACGATTTTCAAGAAAGCACGTCACCTATCATTCGCTTCATTGCTCCGTTTCCCTCATCTCTTCATCACCTCATTAATTGCATGATGCAATGAAAATGGGATTATGTCTCTCTGATAGGGATTAGGTCTCTCTGAAGTAGTCCGACAAAAGTAAACGGTGCGCTGTGGCAACTTTTGCAAAAGTCAGCGATCGCTGAAAGCGCACCGATTGGGCATGTTCATGAAACTTAATACAGTTAAATTGATGTACGACTACTTAATCTATGAACTAGGCGTTGAGGCAGTCGTCGATTCTGTTTCCGAACCCGTCGATAATTTCTGGGTAATCCAAACTGTCAAAATATGAGACAACAATCCAATGGGTCCAGCAAATAAACAGAGAACCAGAGAATGAATAGTCCACAACCCAGTCCGTTGCCCTTCCCAGTAAATCCACCGCCCCACAAACAAATCCAAGACTAAAAAGTGAGTCCATCCGGCGGCGGCGATGATTTCGTCTCCAAAGAAGCGGGCAATATCAGCAAGCTGGGGATTGGATAAGGCTTGGGCAGATTCGGGTGTAAGGCTGTTGGCAAAGAAGTAGATGTACAACCCCACTAATGGGACAAACGGCAGATAGGATTCCATAACTTTTCGGGTAATCCCCCAGTTAGGAAGCAGAATCATCAGTAACCAGAAGGGTAAAACGAATAGATTCGCGATGGTAAAGAGTAGACTCGGTGTCATAACGTTAAAACAAAAGAGGCTTAATAAATAATACGTTAAAAATGGAACAGTGGGCAGTTTATGTTACCATCTTAATCGATAAATGTTACATGTAATTTCCTGTGAAGTTGGTAGAGGAGCAGTCTATGAGTTCTTGGCGCGATCGCTTCAATAAACTAAGTGGCAAAACCCGACTTGTTGTCTGTCGGTTGTTTGTTCATTTAAGTGGTACAGAAGTCGCACCGTTATTGGGAGTGCTGAATCGGGCGGCGCGAGATGCGGTTGAATCCGACGGAGACTTAGGCGTTCTCGGTGAAGGACTGGTGGATATTTGCCAGAACCTCTTACAGTACAATACCTATTGGCAATCGGCGGCGAATGAAGGGGATGTGTTTTGGGATGAAGGGGAGGCGGGAGATTTTGTGAGTGAATTATTTACTGACTCTGCCCAACGGTATTTGAGTGAGCCTGATTTCAATGGGTGTTCATCGGAGAATGAAGCGCTATCTTTACCCGTCACTCGTAATTTAATTGTGATGATTACTGTTGCGTTTGAGGGAGAAGTGCCGGAACTGGAAACCAATTTGGCAGATATAGAGGCACTAGAAGAGGGTCTCAAAGCGTTAATTAATCTCCATTACCAGGGACGCTTGCGAGCGATCCAAGTTCACTTTTCTCCGGCTCAATTTGGCGATCAATTGACCGATGAACAACTGTTGGTTAATTTTCCAGAACTGATTCCGCTGTAAGGCTGAAATCGGTTCTCTGTTTCTTTTAAGTGGGTGGACAAAATTAAATTTAACGGTTGAGATTAGATTATACATAAAGGCGGGTTTTGTTGTTCCGTTATTGGTGAGGCAGGGCGGGTTTTGTTTTTCCGTTATTGGTGAGGCAGGGCGGGTTTTGTTGTTCCGTTATTGGTGGGCAGGGCGGGTTTTGTTTTTCCGTTATTGGTGGGCAGGGCGGGTTTTGTTTTTCCGTTATTGGTGAGGCAGGGCGGGTTTTGTTTTTCCGTTATTGGTGAGGCAGGGCGGGTTTTGTTGTTCCGTTATTGGTGAGGCAGGGCGGGTTTTGTTTTTCCGTTATTGGTGAGGCAGGGCGGGTTTTGTTTTTCCGTTATTGGTGAGGCAGGGCGGGTTTTGTTTTTCCGTTATTGGTGGATAGCTGTCTTTAGTCCCTAAACCCGCCCCTACGATTGTCCCTAAACCCGCCCCTACGATTGTCCCTAAACCCGCCCCTACAATTGTCCCTAAACCCGCCCCTACAATTGTCCCTAAACCCGCCCCTACAGTCCCTAAACCCGCCCCTACAATTGTCCCTAAACCTGCCCCTACATTCAAAACTCACGCGCCATGCCCTCGAAGGTCGTAAAGGGTTCTACTCAGAATAACAGATTCAACCTTAGACTGCAACTTGGTATTAACGCTATTGTGGTCGTGTCCTTTTACAAAGTTTAATGTAATTAAGCGCCGCTCTATCGCGCCAATTAATTGCTACAATATGTTCAAATATTTTCAAGGCTACATCAATTTTATTTTGATTAAAATTAACGATTCCTGCTTCAAATGTGGTTTTAGTATTTTCTTTGAATTGGATAATATACTCCGGTTCTGCATCAAAAATTTCAAAGACTGGAACCAAACGTTTTTTGCCTTTAACCTGTACCTGACCGATAAATCGATAGTGATATTGACTTTGATCCTCTAAACAAAACAAAGTATAACCACTAATTAAAATTGATGCCCCGTAGATTTTGGTCAAATCTTCTAAGCGTGATGCTAGGTTAACCGTATCAGAAATGACTGTAGTTTCCATGCGCTGCTGTTCCCCAATGGTTCCTAACATCAAACTGCCTGTATGTAAGCCAATGCCAATGGTAATCGAGGGATACCCTGCTTTTTCGCGATCGCGGTTATAGCGTGTCACTTGTTTTTGAATTTCAATCGCCGCTTTTAAGCCATCATCAGCAGTCTGGGGAAACAGTGCCATGATTGCGTCGCCAATGTATTTATCAATAAATCCCTGATGCTTACGGATAATTGGTCCCACTTGTTTTAAATAAGAATTGAGAAAGTTAAAATTCTCCTGGGGAGACATACTTTCTGATAGAGTCGTAAAGTTGCGAATATCCGCAAACATAATCGACATATCCTGCTGCACCTGATCCCCCAACCGCACATCCACAATGCTTTCATAGCCCAAAAAGCGGAGAAATTCCTGGGGAACAAAGCGCCCATAGGCTCTATTGATATTCGATAGATGTAGGTGAGTCTTAATCCGGGCAATCAGTTCATGCTTGGAAATCGGTTTAGTTAAATAATCATTCGCTCCCAAACTCAACCCTTCCACTAAATCTGAGACTTGTTCCTTCGCCGTCAACATAATAATTGGTACTTCAGTGGCTGGGAAGCGTTGGCGGATTTTTTGGCAGACTTCGTAGCCTGACATTTTGGGCATCATAATATCTAGAATCACCAGATCTGGTTTAAATCCCTGCTCAATTTTGGCTAAAGCCTCCATCCCACTGGTAGCTTGAACAATGGCATAATTGTGTACAGATAAGTGATTAGTCACCACCTGCAAATTAATCGGTTCATCGTCCACCACTAAAATCGTGAACTCACCAGTTTTAGACATCAGGGGCAACGGTTCACTGGGAAAAGGATTGCTATAGTCCCGCACTTTAGTGATGTCCGTCTTGTATTCTAATGAAGATGCAATCGGTTGGGAACTGAGGGGAAGCATGAAAACAAATCGCGACCCTTGACCCAATTCTGACTCAACTCGAATCCTACCGCCGTGAAGTTCAATCAGTTGTTTGGTAATACTTAATCCTAATCCTGTTCCCCTAGAGGGATGGGAAACCGAGGCATTAAGTTGTTCAAAGGATTTAAAAATATCCTCGAATTTATCCGGGGCAATACCAATCCCCGTATCCGCCACCGTTATTTCTGCCATATTTTGTTGCTGGGTGGCTGACACGGTAATGGAACCTGATTCGGTAAACTTAATCGCATTTCCCACTAGATTGTACATGATTTGTTGCAACCGATTCTCGTCACCATCAATGCCAGGGAAATCTGTGGAGATTTCATTGTTTAATTCAAGAGATTTACCCTGAATCAGGGGGCGAGATAGGGTAAGTACCACTTCCGTGATTTGGCGAAAGTCCACCGATTTGCGGTGTAATTCGATATCGTGGTTTTTCAGTTTGGCGAAATCCAAAATATCATTAATGAGGCTTTGCAGGCGCTTCCCACTAGAAACAACCATTGCCAGATTCGCGATTTGCACTGGAGACAGGGAACCCGCCGCCCCGTCGATGAGGGATTCAGTAATACCAATAATGCCATTCAGGGGAGTCCGTAGTTCGTGGGAGGTATTGGCTAAAAACTCATCTTTGAGTTGGTCTAGGCGCTGCAACGCCGCATTTTGTTGTTCTAAGGCTTGGGTAAACTGAAGCCGTTCTGCTTCAGCTTGCTTGTGGAGACTGATATCTTGAAACGCCGCGATCGCATAAACAATTTCACCCTGTTCATTATAGATGGGAGTTGCCCAGACTTCCAAGGGAATCACTTGATCCCCGCGATGAATTTCCAGATTCTCCACGGTGACTTGTTCCCCCTGTAAGGCTCGCACGATGGGGTTTTCCTCGGTGGGGTAGAGTTGATTGGTTCCCGCGACGTAGATTTTATAAGCTTGGGACAACTCTTCAACCGTTATACCAGGTATCATCCCTTTTCCGACAAGTTGTTGCGCCCGTTGGTTTGCATAGTGGGATTGACCCTCAGCATCAACGACAAATAAGCCTACGGGTACAGCTTCTAGAAATTGTGCCAACTGTCTTTCACTCGCCCGTAACGCCTCTTGGATGCGCTTGCGCTCAATGACTTCTTGGCGTAGATTTTCTAATAAGTCGGCTTGTGCCTGCTGTGCCAAATACTCCTGCTGTTGCGCGGCTTTGAGCTGTTGCACATGGTTTAGGGTTTTATGGGTGGTAATGTCTAAATCTTGGAAATCAATGGGTTTAGTCAGGAAGTCAAAGGCGCCCAGATTCATGGCTTTGCGGATATTTTCCATATCCCCATAGGCAGAAAGAATCACAGCTTTAGTGGTGGGATAATCTTGGGCGAGGTGTGTCAGCAAGGTTAACCCATCCATTTCGGGCATATTGATATCGGTTAAAACCATATCAATATCCGGTTGGGCGTGCAGTTTTTCCAAAGCATCTACACCATTCTGGGCGAAAATAAACAGGAGTTCCTGACGCCGAATTTTTTTTCTAAACTTCTGGCGGATTAGGAGTTTTAAATCAGGTTCATCATCGACAACCAGTATTTTTGCTGGCATTGTTTTTGCCTGATAAGGATTGACTGTAGAGACGCGCCATGGCGCGTCTGGGGAGATGGGGGAGATGGGGGAGATGAGTAAGTTAACTCAAAACTCTACCTTACCTATTGCCCATTGCCCATTGCCCATTTCCTGTTCCCTGTTCCCAATTCCCGATTCCCTGTTCCCTGTTCCCTGTTCCCTGTTCCCTGACCAATAACCAATCACTGCTGCTTAAGAATAAGTAAGGTAATATCATCATGAACTTTCTGGTTTCCAATATGCTGCCACACTTGGTCAATCACTGCCTGTTTAATCTCACAGGCTGACTTGTGCCAGTTGTTGCTTAAGACTTGACACAGCCGTTCTAGTCCATATTGCACCCCATTGATATCTTCGGCTTCAGTAATCCCGTCGGTGTAAAGGACAACTCCATCACCGGGATACAATTTTACGGTTGCTTCCGCCACAAAGTCGGCAATCGCCTCTGCCAAACCAATCGGGAACCCCAAATCAATCGTATCAATTCGCTCAATCCTACCCTCAGAGCGTAGCACAATCATTTGTTCATGTTGTCCACTCACCGTTAGAGTCCCCTGATGATAGTCAATTAAGGCGAGGCTTAAGGTCTTATCGCAGCGCATTCGGTGCAGGTTGTGGTAAATCGTTTGGTTGAGGGTACTTAAAAAATTAACCGCGTTTGTCTCATTATTCACCAGCAATGTCCGCACCGCTGTTTGTACCATCAGCATCAGGACACCACTGGCTAACCCATGACCCGTGATATCGCCGATGCCAATTTTCACCCTGCCATTGTGTTGCAGTACGTCGTAATAGTCTCCCCCGACTTCATCTGCTGGTTGCATATACCCAGCGATATCGAGTCCCTGAATTTGACGCAGTTCTGTCTCTGTAGGCAACAGCATTTGTTGCAGTCGTCGGGTAATATCGAGTTCGGTGCTAAGGCGGAGGTTTTCGGCTTCTAAACGCTTGAGATAATTTTCTTGGGCTAATGCTTGTTTGATTTGCTGAACGTGCTGAAGGGTTTTGTAGGTGGTAATTTCTAAGTCTTGAAAATCAATGGGTTTGGTGAGAAAGTCAAATGCCCCTAAATTCATCGCCGCTCGAATATTGTCCATATCTCCATAGGCGGACAAAATCACGGCTTTAATCATAGGATAGTCCGCCGCCAGTTTCATGAGCAAAGCTAACCCATCCATGTTGGGCATATTAATATCGGTTAAAACCATATCAATATCAGAGTCAGCCTGTAGCTTTTCCAGGGCGTGCAAACCATTACAGGCAAAACTAAACTGGAGTTCTTGTCGCCGAATCTTTTTTCTAAATTTTTGACGGATTAGGGGTTCTATGTCGGGTTCATCATCGACAACCAGTATTTTGGCTGGCATTGGTTTTCAGTCTGCTAATTTGTGGATAAATTAAAGATTTTTTCCTTAAGTTGGTCAAAGTCAACGGGTTTATGAATATAATCATCGGCTCCGTATTCTTGGGAAAGGCGATAGTTTTCGTCGTCGCCGTAAGCCGTAATCATGAAAATTTTTAAGTTTGGGAATTTGTTTTTGATTGTTTTAAGTAATTCTAAGCCGTTTATCTCTGGCATATTAATATCTGAAAGAATCAAGACAACACAATTTTGTTTTTTACTTTCCATTTCAAGATAGTAGAGGGCTTCCTTGGCTGAGAAAGCAAAGTGAAATTCAATTTTGCCTTGTCTGATCTCTTTTCTAAATCGTTGTCGAAACAACAATAAAACATCTTTTTCATCATCGACTACCATGACTTTCATCATTTTTACCTCTCAATCAATATGGATTAAGATAAGCTGTTCGGCATTAAACCCTTAATCTCAAGAATTGCGAAATTTTTGTCTGTCGTGGGAGCATCTTGATCGTTACTAAGCATCTTGCTCACGACCTCTACCCACTTTAAATACATAACAGCTTAAAGGCTGAGAGTAAAGGACAACCTGAATTAATTATAGGGTAGTTTGGGTTCGTAGTCAGGGCTTTAGCCCTTCAAGACGCGCCATGGCTAGACTTATCGCGGCAAAATCAGCTTAAACTCGGTATACTCGCCCAATTCGGTTGCTACTTTAATCTCCCCTTGATGCTCTCCCACAATGATATCGTGACTAATGGATAATCCCAAACCTGTGCCTTGACCTGTGGGTTTGGTGGTAAAGAAGGGGTTGAATATTTTATCTCGGATTTCCGCTGGGATGCCATTGCCATTATCTCGAATCCGAATTTCGATTTTATCGCCTAGATTTTTGGTAGTCACGGAGAGTGTAGGGGTAAAGTCTGTGTCAACAGCTTTTTTCTTGTCATGGGCAGCATAACAGGCATTATTGATGACATTGAGAAAGACTCGACTAATATTCTGTGGCACAATATTAACTTGACCAATGGTAGGGTCATAGTGGGTTTCAATGGTGATGTTGAATGAGGAGTCTTTGGCACGCATTCCGTGATAGGCTAGATTAACATATTCGGCTAGAAGTGTGTTGATATCAGTAAGTTGTCGTTCGTTCCCTTGACCCCGTGAATGCATCAGCATCCCGCGCACAATATTGTCGGCGCGTTTGCCATGTTCGTTAATTTTTTTCACGTTTTGTTCTAAGTCACTGAGAATTTCTTCGATGTATTCTGTGCTTTCCGGATCTAATCGTTCTTTTTGACTATCAAGTTCTTCTAAGAGTTCTTCAGTTAACTCGGCAGAGAGTTCGGCGAAGTTATTAACAAAGTTTAAGGGATTTTTAATTTCATGGGCAATCCCGGCGGTTAATGCACCGAGGGAGGCGAGTTTCTCTTGGGCGATAATTTGAACTTGGGTGGCTTTTAGTTTTTTCAATGTGACGGAGAGTTCCTGATTTTTGTCTTGGAGTTCCTGGGTTCTTTCATCGACTTTAATTTCCAGGTTACGGCTATAGGCTTCGAGTTGTTGGTAGAGGCGAGAATTTTCGATGGAGATGGCGGCTTGGGCGGACAGAATTTTTAAGGTTTCGACTCGTTCGGGTGTAAAGGCGTCGGTGGTGAGGTTATTTTCTAAGTAAAGAATACCTGTCAGTTTGCCTTGATTGAGGAGGGGGGTGCAGAGGATGGATTTGGGGTGAGTGGTGACAATATAGGAATCGCGGGTAAATTGTCCTTCATGGGTGGCGTCATTGAGGACAACATTCTCCTTGGTGTGGATGACGTAGTTGATGATAGCGGTTGACAGCAGGGGCAATTGGGTGTCAGGATCAACAGCATCTACAGGACGCGATCGCAAGATATTAATGGCTTCTGAATCGACGATACCTTCGGCTTCAATTACCCATTTCCCTGGCTCACTCTCTGGCTCAATTTGGGAGTGTAAAATCAGAAACCCTTTCTGTGCGCCTGCATTTTCTATGGCAATGTTCATCAGTTTAGCCAGTAACTTATCCAGCACAATTTCACTGGTAAGGGTTTGCGAAGCTTTCATCACCGTTGACAAATCTAAGGCTTGAGCATTACCCCCCGATGTAGAAGTTCGGGTGCTAATCCCTTTACTTTCAGTTCGATGGGTTGCACCGACTAAAATTTGCGGATAGTCTGCTTCCAAGGCTTTGACTTTAGCTTTAGCACCCCAGCGCGTGTAGCAATGGTGGGCGTTTTTTAGGTAGAATTGACCGATTTCGTCTCTCCCTAGGGAGAAATAGAACTCCGCCGCACGTTCATAAGCGATGGCTTCTTCATGGATGAACCCTTGTTCCCTAGCACCACGAATCGCGCGATCGTAACGTTCCATTGCGGGAATTTGTTGACCCAAAACTCGCGCTTTTTCCGCTTCCACGAGTTGGTATTTATTGTGATAGTTAGCTGGAGCATATTCAGCCCATTTTTTTAGCTGTGCTTGATTGGATAAAACTTTCTTTAGCTTTTCTTGTTTTTTCTGTTCGTCAGATTGAAGACAAAGAGCCAAAAGGGTAAGAGAATAGTAGAAATTGTGTTGGGGATAAATAAGATAGGCGGATGAACTTTCGCCATACGGGTCCCCCTGTTCTGCTGCTTTAAATGCCTGATTGTACTGATTGAAGCCATAAAATAAAACTGTTTTGGCTAAACAGGTAATAAAAATTAGCCAGTGGTTTTCACTCTGAATCCATTCTTGCAATAGAGTATCATCGTCTTGATGGGAATTGCTGAAAATGGTTCCCCATTTACTTGGGTCTTCTTCTAAGAAACCCAAGCCAATTTTTATCGATGCTTTTATGTAATAGATAGAATAATCTTGCTTGAGTCGCACAATCAAATCATGATACTCTATGTAGTTAGACTCAAACTCTGCCAAATTGTAACCAGAAAATATGGGAAATAGGCAACAGCTCACGGCATGATAACAAGCAGTTGGTAGGTCACCAACTTCTAGGGCGATGTGAACACCTTCCTGTATTTGTTCAAGTTTTATCGCCCTATACGGCTCTTTCCAATGCCGAACAAATGCGTTATTATAATGGGTGGTTAGTGCTTTAAGTTCTCGAACATTAAATTTGTCCAACAATCTTAAGGACAATTGACCAAACCGATATCCAGTCTCAATATCTCTCATCGCGCCACACAGAAGCTGAGCATAAAAAATATAGACGCCAGCCGCTAAATGAGGATTGCCATATTCGATACAGAGCTTGACTGATGTTAAGGTTATCAGCGGATACAATAGAGGATTGGTAACAATTACAGCATCGGTGACAACGATTAAAATTCTTATGGCTGCAAGTTTATAGGGATCGGTCATCTCTGGTAGATTTATTAAGTCTTCAATCTGTCTATCACCCAACAGTAACTCTATGGATTTCTGTTCATATTTAATTATTTTGTGACTTGTTTTTTTGGGAAAAAATATGCCAAGCTTTGCCAAGACATCAAGGGCTGTATTTATCTCCGACTGAAACTGAAGTTGAGCATGATAGGATTGAATTTTTAGCTCATATACCTTAACTTGATCGAGAATTGTTTTGGCTTGTTCTAGGACAATATTAGCAATATTTTGCGCGGCTTTGAATTGGGTATTTACGACCTTCGCCTCCACAGTTTCTACATAAAGTTCTAAAGTCAAGTCATAGTGATTTGTCCAGCTATCGGATGCCAGAAGTCCTAGACCCATCTCTAAGTAACTTAGGGCAGGTTCATAAGCCGCCGCCGCCTTTGCTTTTTTTCCAGCTATTAGATTTAATTGCGCTAAATTATTCCGTTCTGCCTGATGACTAATTAATTCAGCACCGATATTCAGTGAATTAACGATATCAAAAATATTTTCTTCTAAATTCTCTGGATTTGTATTTTCCAGTAATAATTTGCCCACTTCTAGGTGAACTTCTTTTTTCTGGGCTTCTGGAATCAATGCATAAGCGGCTTGTTGAACTCGGTCATGCAAAAATTTATAAGCAGTGGAGGATATATCCTGGTCGCGGATAGCCGATAAGTATTCATACTCTCTATTCGACTCATGATTGTCTTGCCAAAGCAGAGGAATTTTATAATCCTTACTTAGAGGCACAATCAAGCCTTCCTGAACGGCAGTCCAAAGGTCTTTTGCCGTGTCTGACCATGATTTTTTATGGACAATAGAGAGAACCCCTAAATTAAATTTATTACCAATGCAGGCGGCTAACTTCAATGTTGTTTGCGTATGATTATCAAACGTTTTAATTTTATCAATCATTAATTCAACAACGTTATCCGTTATTCCAATCCCGCGAATTTGTTCAATATCCCACTGCCAGCACCCCAACGTTGAATTAAACAGAAAGAGTTTTTTATGATGCAGAGACTTAAGTAACTGCGTCAAGAAAAATGGATTGCCGTTGGTTTTATTTGCCAGTATCTCAGCCAGAGGTGTTGACCGTTCCGGCAAGCAGTTAAGGGTGTCGCTAATCAACTGGTTGACATGATTAACCTGTAAAGGAGAAAGGGTAATAGTGCTTGTTTTTGCCCCCATTTTATTGATTTGTTCCCAGGTCACCATCAGCGGATGAGTGGCACTCACTTCATTATCGCGATAGGCACCAATCATCAATAAATATTGGCTATCCGGGTCAGTGATCAGTAACTCAATTAGCTTCAACGATGCTGAATCTGCCCACTGTAAATCATCGAGAAAAATAACCAGGGGGTGTTCTTTCTTCGTAAAAACACCAATAAAATTTTGAAAAACTAAGTTAAAACGGGTTTGGGACTCAGTTGCCCCCAACTGAGGCACTGGCGGTTGTTTGCCAATAATCCGTTCGACTTCAGGAATGACATCAATGATCACTTGACCATTACGCCCTAGGGCATCTAACAACTTCTGCTTCCAAGTTTTTATTTGGGTGTCACTTTCTGTCAAAAGCTGGCGAATTAATTCCTGGAAGGCTTGAATTAAAGACGCATAAGGAATATTGCGTTTAAATTGGTCAAACTTACCGGAAATAAAATAGCCTCGCTGTCGGACAATCGGCTTTTGCACTTCATTCACTAACACTGACTTACCGATACCTGAATAACCCGCCACTAAGATCAACTCAGTTGCCCCTTCACTAACTCGCTCAAAGGTATCTAAAAGTTGGTGAATTTCCGCCTCCCGACCATAGAGTTTTTGCGGGATTTGAAACTTATCGGAAATATCCTGTTGACCGAGAGAAAACTGGGAAATTTCACCGCTAGTGCATAGTTGATGCCAACAGGTTTCTAAATCTGCCTTTAGTCCCCAAGCGCTTTGGTAGCGATCCTCTGCCGTTTTTGCCATCAGTTTCATGACAATATCTGAAACCGCTTTCGGTATTTTCCCTGTACCCCTGTCCAGAAGATCGGGTGGCACAGGTTTCTTAGCAATATGACAATGTACCAATTCCATAGCATCCTTTGTTTCAAAGGGGAGTTGGTGAGTCAGCAGTTCATAGAATGTAACACCCAGGGAATAAAAATCTGTGCGGTAATCAATGGATCGATTCATTCTTCCGGTTTGCTCCGGAGAAATATAGGTTAACGTTCCCTCTAAGTGATCGATATTGCGGTTGGTGGGGTTCTCTTGCGATAAAATCGTAGAAATCCCAAAATCGATAATTTTAAGCTGTCCCGTTTTGGGGTTATAGACAATATTAGATGGGTTAATATCCTTGTGGATGATATTAGCCGCATGAATCGCGCCCAAACTCTCAGCTATCTTAATGGCAATAGTCAAGAATTCGTCCAGTGGAAACTGGCGCTCTCTCGTCAAGAACTTTAAGGAGTCACCGCCAAAATCCTCCAACAGCATGACGAGACTATTCTGATATCGTTGTAAGTGATAGGCTTTCACCACACCCTCCTGATTCAGAGAACGGGTAATTTCATATTCTTGTTTATATCGGGTCAATTCTTCTGGAGTAGGATAATCGGCTTTAAGAATCTTAAGAATCAGGGGTTGGCGATCGCGATCGCGGATAGCTCGATAGACTAAGGAATTTGCACTTTCGTAGAGTTGGGCGCTAATTTGATAACCAGTAAGGGTATTCATCGTGGGAGTTGCAGCAGATGTGTGGTTATAGATGTTGTGACATCCTCCTACACCAAATCAAAGATTATGGTGTAGGCTTCCTCAAATCACTTTGAAGATTTCCTGGTTACTCCCTTTTGGGATTTCGCCACTTGCCTAGATTGAGTTGCCTCAACCCCCGGTAGATCGACTGCACAGGCAGTTTCCTTTCCCGCAAGTCCTGCGGTACTAATTTGCTCTATTCCTCGGTTTCTAATTATCTGACCACTAGCAATATCCCTATCGGTTTTGTAGCCGCAGTGAGGGCAATCATGTACCCGGACACTTAGGTTTTTTTTGACTTCACCTTTACATTCAGGACACTCCTGAGAAGTGCCTCTGGCATTAACAACACCAAAAAACTTCCCTCGTTTCCAACACACATATTGGGTAATGGTGCGGAATTGACCAAAACCAGCATCAAGCATCTGCTTGCCCAACATCCCTTTGGCACTAACTCTATAGTCTAAATCTTCCATGAAAACCATATCGCCAGCATCACAAAGGGTGTGAGCTTGTTTGAAATGAAAGTCTTTTCTAATGTTGCCAATGTGGTGGTGAAGTCGAGCAACCTTGAGCCGTTGTTTCTCGTGATTTTTTGACCGCTTCTGTTTCCTAGACAGTCTACGTTGCAGCAATCTAAGCTTGCTTTGTAGTGTCTTAAAAAACTTAGGTGGTTTGACAACAACGCCGTCGCTGGTCGCCAAAAACTTCTCTAGTCCCACATCTACCCCAATTGGGTGTCCGTGAGGTTTTGGGTCAGGGACATTGACATTACATTGAATGTTGATTGACGCATACCATTTATCGGCTTTGCGTATAATTCGCACCTGTTTTACTGTAAACCCAGATGGAATAGGACGGTGCAGGTTGATTGGGATTGTCCCTAGTTTTGGCAGCTTGATATGAAGGTTCGTTACTGGGTTCTCCTTAAATTGAGGGAATAGCAATGACTTAAACTGCCCAACCTTCTTAAACCGAGGAAAGCCAAATTCACGAGATTTAAAGTAGTCCCAAGCTTTATGCAGTTGCTTTATTGCCTGTTGCAGGACTTGAGAGGGAACCTCTTTCAATTTGGGGTATTCCTTCTTAGCCTTTGGCAAATTGTTAAGTTCCCTTAGTTCACCGGGAAATGGGGTATCTGCTGGGATGATATACTCATGCACCAGGGAACATCTATCAATCAAACATTTGCGACTATTGCACCAATCCTTTATTTCCCTCAATGCATAGTTATAGGCACTGCGGCAAGTTTCCATCCACTCAATCAACTGTTGTTCTTGAGAGGTATCTGGATAGATTCGGTAACAATAGTTAAATGTCAGCATACCTCTATTATATAACATTTATTAGTTAGTGGCGTACTATTAAATGTTAATTTCAGGGATATTGAATCCCTAAAATTCACTTGGGGGAGTTGTGTATCCCAACGCTGAATTAAAATTACAGCGTGGGTCTTACAACTCCCCCAAACCCCCTGCTAAGATAAAACAAGGTGCGTCAGCAACAGCTTAACGCACCCTCACCTGTAGTTATACAGATTGTCTTATTCTAGTCCGTAAAAACGAACGGGGTTATCCCAGAGGATCTGTTTTAGGGTTTTCTGAGATAGTCGCTCCTCCAGCGCCAGCATTTTCTCCACAATATTCATCTGATGATCAATATGAGGGTAATCTGTACCAAACAGGAGGTTATCGCAGCCGATAGACTGAATCACCCAATCCAGATAAGGTTCAGAAGGTTCAATCGCGACAAAGCACTGGCGACGAAAATACTCCGATGGCTTCATCTTCACATTATCTTGTACCTCCCAGTGCAGATTCTCATATTCTTCATCCAGTCGCCATAGCCAGTAGGGGAGCCAACCACAACCAGACTCCAGAAACCCTACTTTGAGATGGGGATGACGCTCTAACACGCCGCCTTCAATCAGAGCCAACATTGCCATCATCTGTTCCATGGGATGAGAGCAGGCGTGTATACCAAATTCCGTGTTAAATCGATCCACTCCAGTAACCGACAGGCGACTATGAGCCGCCGCATGTAAACCGACAGCTATTCCTAATTGTTCACACTTTGTCCAAAACGGTTCGTAGGCGGGATCACTTAACAGTCGCCCCTTAATTGGGGTAGGGTGCAAAAAGACAGCTTTCCAGCCAAACTCAGCGATGCGATCCAGTTCTGATACCATGGCTTCAGGAGCATGAAGATTAATCGCTCCCACACCTTGAAGAAGTTGCGGATCATAACTACAAAAATCTCGTAACCAATTATTATAAGCGCGGGTCAATGCGCCAGCCAATTGCGGTTGCATCGTATCAACCCCAAAAACCCACAGTCCGGAGTTTGGGTACACAAACGAGACATCAACCCCCATCTGTTTCATGGCTCGGACATGAGATTCTGAGTCAAAACCATTGAGTACAGCCATCGGATGCATCTCCATCATTTGCTGTGTGGCTTCCTGGCGAAAGTGATCCGGTATTTTATTAATAATGGCTTCACCTTTAATTTTCATGTCCGGCGATGGTGCAAAACTTTTAAATGCCGGTTCCAGGTACTTCGCCCACATATCGGGGGGTTCGGTTATATGAGAATCAACATCAACGATTTGATATCCGTTAAACATAAGCCTCTACCTTAGGTAATTTGCATTACATCCACATCGGAAACGGGTTAAACTGATTTTCCAGAAGCGGTTCTGATAACCAACCCAATTGCACAGGAACCTGATCAAGTCGTCCTGAACCTAAGCGTTTCCACCAGTGGCGCATTCCCGGAACAATCACTTTGACTACTTTGAGTCCAATATCAGGACGAGTTTGATCCAGTACCAGCATTTCCATCCCCTGTTGCTCAACAATTTTCTGACAGGTGATGATATCCTCTAACAGATCATCATTGCTAACTTGGGGATAATCCGCCCATACTTTTGTCGCAACCTGCTCATCAGGCGCTAAATAAAACTGATTTTTCACTGTCGCGGTTTTCCACCAGTTTAGAGCCAAAGGATCAGCCGCCGCCGGATATTGGGTACTGCCATCTGCATTTGCCGATAAAACCCCAGGCAGGATTTGGTTAAGTTCGGTTAAGGCTCTTTGAATTGCCAACTTCGGATCAAAATGAGCGCCGTACCCTAAAACAATATCTTCCACGTCTCTATCGGTACGGCGAGTAATGGCGGCAAAAGCGGGAATACCCAAATCATTGGTAATATCCAGAACCCAGAGTTCACGATTCAGGGTTTGGTAATAGTCCTGAAGCTGTTTAAAATAAGGCTCGCTGAAACTGTCCAAATCAACCTGGGGTCTATTGATCTGGTTGTACCACCACAAGGCAACACAATCCCGCTCCACCAACTCCATAAACCCTTGCAAAATTGCTTCTTCTATCGTATTGCCAGCCGCACAACCATTAGAGTCTGCCCAACAATCGGGTTTTTCAGGTTTGGGATAGCCATAATAACAGTAAGCCGTGGGCAGATATTTAAACCCTTGATTGGTTAATGACCAAACTGGAGTCCACTCAATTTCTCGTTCCTCGTCAAAGGGTTCTGGAACCTTTTGAAACCAACCTGAACAGCGTTGATTCCATTCCTGGCGGTTGTCGTATTGCTGTTGGCTAAAATTCATACAGGCATTGGGATGAATCGCTTTATCCCCCAGTTTTTGGTAACTGGATGTTTGCCGAATTTCGTCTCCTTGAAAGACACCAGAATACCGTTCAATCGCTTCGCCAAACGCACTTGCCCGGGCTTGGATATCGGTTCGACCTTTCCCCGCACTTCTACCTCCAATATTTTGGCGTAAGTTGTTCAAATCATCAAACATTGTGGCAAAATGATGCCGCGCCAAATACGTATGGGTTAAACCCTCTGACCCTTGGTAGAGTTTACGGAGTTCTCGTACCACTCCTGTCAGGGGACTCATCTGATGTTGATGGTTTCTCAGGGTTTCTTCGGGAGAAAAACAACGATGTCCGCCGTCTGTGGTGAATGTTTTTTTGCGGTGTCCCAGGACAATGGGCAAGGGTTTACCCTTAAACCGATTTAAGATTACACCACAACTGGGACATTGGGGACGCTTAACTAGAATATGATTTTTGGTTTCCAGAGAGAGAGGATCATGGGTGACTAATACGCCTTCTAATCGTTTATTCTCTCCCTGGACAATCCATTTAAACAGTTCAGTGGCTGCCATTCCCAACCCAGTTTGTAAGGTAGCGGGAAGAGAACCAAGTGGGGGGATTAAGCGATGAGAAATATCGTTGTGTCTTCGGATAAATTCAGCAACGGGTCTATTCCCTCGCAATCGTTGCGCTAGACAGTCCCAGCACCCAGTTTTTCCCGGATAAAATATAGGACCGACCAAAAGGATTGTTCCTACTGGTTTGACTAGCATCCAAGGGCGCGATCGCTCTAAGGCTTTTTGATTGAAACTCTCTAGTCCTTCTTGGAGGTAGTCATTGGTTAAAATGACTTCGATATCGCCGTCTTCAGCTACTTTAATATCTAGGGATTCCAGAGTGGAAATGAATTCCGATGTTGGCAGATTATCCCCAAAGCTTTTTACCGCTACTTTCGTCGTTTGTAACCGACGGTAGGCTGCTTTGGGATCGATATGCAAATGTTCGCAGAAGATCGTAAAATCAGATGGTAGGGACTGATCATTGTCTACAATGTAACCCTTCTCAGCCATCTGCATCAAGACATAGCGACTTTTGACGCTGGCATTGAGAGTATCTTGAAAAAAGGTTGCCGCTTCTGCTAGAGATGCTTCCTCTGGTAATAGCTGGAGTTGAATTTTCTCAATAATATCCTCGGTCGTATGATTTCCATCTAGCCAAGGTGTTAGCTGTTGAATGAGGTTGTCGTGAAGCCAAAAAGAGCCTCTTTCTGATAAAAAAAATACAGTTTCTTTCTCGCCGTTTCTAACTAAATAATGAGCTTTAAACTTCGGCTTTTTTAACATATTTTTGTTCGATTTAAGCCAATTATGTTTTCTCCACAAATCCCTTAAATTTAGACTTCGTAAAGAGGTAGAGTGCCACCTCTTTACAGACTCCTTCCGTTAATTAGATTCAACCAAGTTACGCTCTAGCAACATGTTGGTGGGATATAAGGATAAGGAGGAAAGACGGTATAGGTTTTACCGTCATGTTCGCCGATTAGCAAGTGACCCTGTTGGTCTGTAACATCTTGCGCCACCCAATCTTCTAATTGTCCTAAAGTAACTGTTGATTCCCCTAACTCTGGTCGTGGCGGATAGGGGATAACGATATTAAAGTAAAAGTTGTTGCCTTGTCCTTGATCGATCCACGGCTGTTTTATATCATCGAGAGAACCTTCCCAAGTTTCCCAGCTTATCGAGAAGCTATAAACTTTCGTTAATTCATACTCATCAAATATCGGTAACTCATAGTCATGAAAAATCGCCAGCATGAGTTTTCCGAACTCTCCCGTTCCGTCATCGCCTAACAACTGTTTTAATTTACCGTCAGCCGAACCATCATCTCCTCGAGGATCAATAAAAATGTTCTTGAGGTGTAGCGCTATCTCATCTCCCATCCATGATCGGGCAACAAGTTGGGAGAGTTGTTTGCCTTGTTTCATCAATTGATAGATAAACGGCTCACTCGGATGAGATATATTTTCTTTTTTTTGTCCCTTTACTTGTTGCCAGTTTTCTAGAAAACTCTTGCTTATTTTCATTTTTTTATTTCCGGTATAATTTGGTTTTATGTAGCCTTGCCCAATGGGAAAAATTCGCTAACTGATTCGTCCTAGCCCAGATGATAGTGTTTTGATTAATCTTTTGTCAAGATAAAATGATTTTCTCAGGATTGGAGTATAAATCCCCGCACTTTCCCTGGGCTGTTGTTTCCCAATGGTTCCCAGCATCAAACAGCCCGGATGCAAGCGGATCAGAGGATCACCCGCCCCTTCGCGATCGCGACCCGAGTATTGCTTTTTTTGACAACTTATGCTAAAGGCAGATAAAACCGAAACGTACTGCCTACCCCTAACTGACTTTCCACCTCAATCTCACCCCCTTGCAATTCCACCAATCGCTTCGAGATCGCTAACCCGATTCCTGTTCCCCCAGTGTGCGGATTGCGTGACTTTTCCGCCCGCCAGAACCGTTCAAACACATGAGGGAGATCCTCTGGGGCAATACCCATACCCGTATCAGTTACCGCAATCCATAACCGAGGAATAATACCTTTTCGTCCATCCCGTTCTACCCATACCCTAACCGTAATCGCACCTGTTTGAGTATGTCGAATCGCATTGCCTAAAAGATTTACCAATACCTGTTCTAATCGGTCACTATCTGCCAAAACTTGTGGCAATTTATCCGGACAATCTAACTGCAAGACAGGACCTTCTTCCAACACCTGATCCGCAAATTTTTGCACCAGTGATTCTAACAGGGGACGCACATTTACGGGTTCCACTTTAATCGGCAGATAACCCGCTTCGGCTTTGGAGAGTTCCTGTAAATCGTTAATTAACCGTTCCAACCGCCGCGTTTCTTTTGCCAATTGCTGATACATCGCAGGCGTTGCGTCCATCCGTTCTGTAGCCAGTTCTTCTAAATAACCCCTTAGTACCGTCAAAGGCGTTCGCAGTTCATGAGTCAAATCACTGACTAAATCTCGTCGTCGCTGTTCCACATCTTCTAAACTCACTGCCATTTGGTTAAAACTGGTGGCGAGTTGATTAATTTCGGGGATTTCACTGGGCGGAAGTCGTTCATCCAGCTTACCTGCTGCAAATTGTTGAGTAATGTCTTCGATTTGAGTCAGGGGTTTGACGATGCGACGAGATAACCAATAACTGAGTCCCCCAGCCGCCGTCGTGCCAACAATAACCGACCAAAATGTGCCGCGATTCCAAGCCCTTTGAAATCCTTGTAATAGGGAGGTACGGGCAACGCGAAAGATAACGCCTTTGCCTTCTAATTGTTGCAGATGCAAAATAAAGAAGCGCGGCGAAGACACTTTACTAATAACTAACAGGGAACCCACGCCGACAATCATCACCAACAAATGGGAGAGAAACAGGCGCGAGACTAAGGGTAAGGATTTGCGGCGGCGTAAACCAGTTTTACTCATGGGGTTCGATAAAATGTGGGCTTTGCTGGCTTGGCTTAAGGCTTAAGTGAAGCCCTGAACTAAAGTTCGGGCTAAAAGCTAAAACCCGTTAAAACGGGTTGAAAGACTCTAGTGAAGCCTTGAACTAAAGTTCGGGCTAAAAGCTAAAACCCGTTAAAACGGGTTGAAAGACCCTAGCCTAGTAGGTAATTCTTCATGAAGAGTCCCTTACAGACGGTCGGATCGCCTGCTTTGGTGTTTCTTTACAGGCTGGGGCTATCTTCAAATTTATAACCAACACCAATAACGGTTTTAACAAAGGTCGGATTACTGGGGTCTGGTTCTATTTTTTTCCGCAATCGGGCGACATGGGTATCAACCACCCGTTCATCGCCAAAGAAGTCATTCCCCCACAGTTTATCAATCAGTTGCGTGCGATTCCAAACTCGACCCGGTTGACTGGTAAAGGTTGCTAACAGATTAAATTCTAATGTGGTTAAATCTAGGGGTTCTGATTCCTCAGAATCGAGTTGGCGACTGGCAGTATGTTGATCTACATCCACTGTAAAATGTTGGGTACGATAGACGAGGGACTGTCCACCGTGACGCAAACTACGCCGCAATAACGCCCGGACTCTAGCCACCAGTTCGGTAGGGCTAAAGGGTTTGACCAGGTAATCATCGGCACCTGTTGATAGCCCAATTACGCGGTCAATTTCCTCTCCCTTCGCCGTCAGCATTAGAATATAGGGGTCTTTGGGTCCCGGTTTTTGGCGAATTCGGGCGCAAACTTCCAGTCCATCCAATCCGGGTAGCATTAAGTCGAGAATAATTACATCCGGTTGCTGAGTTTGGAAGGCTTGCATGGCAGCTAGTCCATCGCGACAGGAGTAGCAGGTGAATCCTTCCCGTTCTAGGGTAAGTTGGATGAGTTTGGCGATTTCCGCTTCGTCTTCAACGATTAAAATATCCATACAGTATCCTGGCGAGGAGGAAGTATCCTGGCGACTGGAAGTCACAGCTACACAAACTTGCGTCCGCCTGCGCGGACTGAATTATAAAGCTGTAGGTGGGTTGAGGAACGTAGGCGGAGCCTTCTCAAAGAGTAACCCAACAAAACGAAACCCAACTGACATGCTCCCATAAAGTCCGTCTACGGGGACTAGATTATAAAGGGGGGTAGTCAACCCGGATTTAGGCTTAGACGCCGGATTGGGATGGCTTTTGCCTGTGCTTATTTCTACCATACCTCATCCCCATTCATCAGACGACAGCGAGGAAGCCCAAGCTGAATGCATAAATCGTTGTTTTTGTCAATACAAAACGAATAGGATCAGGGCTGATTTGTTCAGCTTATTATATTTTTATCTAAATCGGGTTCAACAAAATTGTTGTTTAGGTGGGAATGCCATGATTTTTATTAATCCTAAGACCGATTTTGCCTTTAAAAAAATATTTGGTTCTGACCAAAGTAAAGATATTTTAATTAGTTTTTTAAATGCTCTCCTTTATGAAGCGCGTCCTGTCATTAAAGATTTACAAATCCTTAATCCTTATCTAGCGCCCAGAATACGTGGTGTCAAAGATACTTACCTAGATGTTAAAGCTAAGCTCAAAGACGGCACGACTGTGATTATCGAGATGCAGGTGTTGAATGTGGAGGGATTTGAGAAGCGGATTTTGTACAATGCTGCCAAGGCTTATTCAATTCAACTGGATAGTGGAGAGGATTACAAGCTTTTAGAGCCAGTGATTGCTTTGACGATTACGGATTTTGAGATGTTTGATAGTCTGGAGTCAGCGATTTCGCGGTTTGTTTTGAAGGAAAAAGAATTTCTGGTTGATTATTTAAGTTATGATATCGAGTTGGTCTTTGTGGAATTACCTAAATTTAATAAGAGATTGGAGGAATTAGAGACGCTGACCGATAAATGGATTTATTTCATCAAGAATGCCAGGAGTTTGGATAGTGTACCGGAAACCATGGAGGAAGTCCCGGAGATGAAGCAAGCCTTTGCGGTAGCGAATCAAGCGAATCTGAGTCGGGAAGAGTTGGAAGATTTGCAAAAGCGGGAAATGTGGATACATGATCAGCGGAATGCGATTACCAAGGCGGTTAATCAAGCGGTTAAGCAGAAACAAGTAGAAATTGCGCGGCGACTACTGGATGTGTTGGATGAAGAAACGGTTAGTCAAACGACAGGGCTGAGTCTTGAGGTGGTGCAGCAGTTGAGGCGCGATCGCTAAGGTTGAGTAAAGGGCGACCCGACCCCATTGAATGGACTGGTGTTGTGAATTAGGTCAAGCGGGTCGCCCCTACAGGAGAATTATAAATGTTTCGTTCATCCGTTGCGGATGCGATCGCGAATTTAGATCGAATGGCACTCAAATAAGCATTGTGATATCGCCAAAACCTTTGATATACCGTAGGGTGGGTTTCGACTTCGCAAGGGCCCACCAGCATACCAGTCAGTGACATTCAATTTAGATCCCCAACCTTCAAGAAGTCGGGGATCGGGTAGGGGAATGGATTAGAAGCCCAATTTCTCTAAAACAGGTCGCGTAGATACAATATGCTTACTCAACCCCAACTGCTTGGGCGGAATCCCTAGCGCCAAAGCCACCAATTGCGGTAAATGCAATACAGGTAATCCCAGCTTACGCTCAATTACCTTTTCCACTTCCGGTTGACGAGAGTCAAGATTCAGGTGGCACAATGGGCAAGGTGTTACCATACAATCTGCTCCGGCGTCAATGGCTTCTTGGATATGTTTTCCTGCCATTTGGAAGGATTGCTCGGTCGCATAACTGGCAATGGGCCAACCACAACATTGGGTTCGTCCCCGATAATAGACCGGAGTTGCGCCAACGGATCGGAATACATTTTCCATTGATTCGGGGTGAAACGGGTTGTCATAAGGGATTGTGGTTTGTCCTCGGAGCAAATAACAGCCATAGAACGCGGCACATTTTAACCCGCTTAATTTTCGGGTAACCTGTTCTTGTATGGCGTCTAGTCCATAATCGGTGACTAACGCCCACAGCAAATGCTTGACCTCACTGTTTCCTTTATAAGGAGAACAACCCTCTTTTTTCAGTAAGCCATTAATTTGATCAATATAGCCCGGATCAGTCTGTTGAAAGTCCTTCAAGCGCTCATCAACATGACCAATAACCCCCTGACAGGTGCTGCAATGGGTCAACAGGGGTAGATTCAGTTCCTCCGCCAAGGCAATATTACGGGCATTTACGGTATCTTCCAGTAATCGGGAATCTTCCTTAAAGGTGCCAGAACCGCAACAGGAAGCTTTTTTCAGTTCAATCAGTTCAATGCCCAAGGCTTGAGTCAGGGCGGCGGTGGATTGGTACAATTCTCGGCAAGCGCCTTGGGCGACACAACCGGGAAAGTAAGCGTATTTTAGGGTTTGAGATGGCATGGCAGTTAATCTGGATGTCAGGATCAATTATCCCATTGCTCATCCTAATGGGTAGCGTGGGCAATTTTGGAATTTTTGGTTGAGTAAAGGGCGACCCGATCCCATTGAGTGGATACAGGCGTTGATTGGTGCCGTGCGGGTCGCCCCTACACGAACTGTTCGGGATCGCCTCCACCCTTGATATACCGCCTTACTTTTCACGGGATCTGGACAACCTCTCTCCTGCAAGGAGAGAGGCTTTGAATTCTCCCCCTTCTGTGCAAAAAAAAGTGAAAAGTCAGGATATACCGTAGGGTGGGCATTGCCCACCAACCTTAAGGAGTGTGTCTTTTGACTTAAGATGAATGCCACTGACACTGACTTTAGAGTTTGTAGTAAGCGCTTTAGCGCTTCTGGCACTAAAGTGCCTACTACGAACCCAGTTTAAGTCAGTGACATTTGACTTAAGATGACAGGCTCCCGTCGGATAGGGCGCAGCATCATACCATAGAGAATTGGTACGACCTGTTTCCTTGCCAAAACGTTTGAACGCACCACCGTTTATGTATCAAACCGATCCCCCCCGCCCTCCTCAGGAAACCCTACCCACCATGTATGATCTACCCAGTGAAATGGTGGAGGAACCAGGTTTGCCCGATGAGTTTCACCGACTGCAGGCTGACTTGCTGAGCCAAACTTGCCAACCCCCGAATCAGCCTATGGATCAAGTGTTTGTCGCCAGTGACTTGAACCTTTACTATGATCCGCGTCATCCCCGTTGGTACAAGCGTCCTGATTGGTTTGTTGTTCTTGGGGTGCGCCGATTTACCCAGCAACAGGATTTGCGCTGGAGTTATGTGATTTGGCAAGAGGGGGTTACGCCTTTGCTCGTGGTTGAGTTGCTCTCCCCCGGTACAACACCGGAAGATTTGGGGCAAACATTGCGGGAGGTGAACCAACCGCCGACGAAGTGGGAGGTCTACGAGCGAATTTTGCGTATTCCTTATTATGTGGTGTTTGATCGGTATATTAATCAGTTTAGGGCTTTTTGTTTATCGGGTACTCGTTATCAGGAGTTATCACTACAAAATCAGCGGCTGTGGTTGGAAGAATTACAGCTAGGGTTAGGCATTTGGCAAGGGGTGTTTGAGGAGACTACGGGATTATGGTTACGTTGGTATGATCGGACTAATCGGTGGATACCTAAACCTGTAGAGCAAGCTGAGCAGGAACAACAACGGGCGGAGCAATTGGAAATCCAGTTAGAGCAGGAGCGTCAGCGAAGTGAGCGGTTGGCAGAACGGTTGCGGGCTTTGGGGATTGATCCAGATGCTTTGAGTGAGAATGACCTAGGACAATGATGTTGCCGACAGTATACTGGGGAGCAAGGTTTCGCATAAGTTTTAATCTCGGATTGCTCCGGTAACGTGTTCCTCGACAAAGTTAAAGAGGCAAGTTCTGTCAAAGACACTGGCTTAGCTCAATAAACCTGTTTAATCCTTGACGACAGGGCTACAAACTGGAAAGCATTCGTAGGTGTCTTGACCTCTTTAACGTAGGCTTTTAAGCCTCAGTCATGGCTATCTTGTCCACAGTTGTCCTGTGTTGAGCGGATAGCGAGATATACCGTATGTTTGCCATTGCCCACCAGTCTTAATCAGGGTGCGATTCGACTGAGGACAATGATTGGATTGTGCCAACATTAACCTACGGTGACGGAACGCCGCCTAGTCTACGATTAGATCTTCACATTTCTTCCTCTTCCCCTTCTTCGGCGAAAATACGCTCTATATCCCGTCTCCCATAAAGCACACGCACCACCTCAATTCCATTCGTCAGGGGTAAGTAAAAAATCAGATAGTCCCAGAGATCATCTAAATCTGTCTGAGCAAGAGGACGCTTGAAAATCTCGCTCATACACCTTGCTTTGTGCTTCGATCTAAGCTGGGATTGGCGATCGCACCACCTGGGGAGAACCAGACAACACCCTTGTCAGAGCTGCTATCGTAGCCTACTGGACTGACACAGCTAAAATGGTGGCATAGATTTGACGGTGAAATTGGGCGCACGTCGGTCATCCGTGTCAACTTAAGCTCAACCCCTCTCCCCCAGCCCCTCTCCCACGCCGGGGAGAGGGGAGCAAGAGATCCGGTTCCCCTTCTCCCCACGGTCCGGAGTTGGGGTTAGGGGATGAGGGGGAAATGTCGAGGAGTAGACAGACACAGCTTAAAACCTTGTCAGTATTAGTTTGCACCTTAAGTTGACACATAAGCACGTCGGTGCGTCCCTACAATTCTCATCCGCCAATTAAGGTGTGCCTCTCGCTAACGATAACAGCAGTCTTTATCTGCCGTAGGTGCGATCGCCAACGCTTGTGGCAAAACCAATCGCCTCATCTTCTTCCGTCAACGGCTGATACTCTTCCTGACTAAACGGCTCATATCCCTCAAATCCTGAATAGGTCATCTTACACAATAACCGAGACTTGATCGGTGAAGGAGGCAAATTTATCTTTGCTACTTTCACCTCTACCAATTTCGGATCGCGCATCAAAATATCAAACACATTCGTCACTAAGTAGCGAGGGCAATATCCTAGAATATGATGATCCTCTGTATTGAGCGTTAAAGCTTTAGTATCATAACGATTATGAAACTCGTGAGCTAACCACAGAGGTTCGCCCACCTCTAGTTGCTCCATACGTTGCAGGGAACACTCCGGTAAATACCGCAGACCATGCGCTACGAAAAAAATGTGGTATTGCCCATTGTTATCGGACTGTGGGCAAGGAAAAACCTTAAAATTATCTGTTTGCCGCTCTCCCTCAGTGCGTCCCAAAAACTCCATTAAATCAAAAGTCTGGGTTGATAAATTGAACCGACTTAGGTAACTCTGGTAATCTGGACGCGATCGCGGCATAACCCGGTTGGCAAAAAACGCAAACAACTCCGTCGAACGGTAAACTCGACTCCACTCAGGGAAAGACATTAAAGGTTCAAACCCGCATTTTTGTTGAGCCGCAATCGCCCCTTTTATATAAATAAAAGTGTAAAATTCTCCGTCAAACGTCAACCGACCCACCGGGAACCACGACCGACTTTGATAATCTTGCCAAGCTAGAAATAAGATTTTTCGGGGAGTAGTGTTCATGAATTTTAGAGAGAGAGTAATCGTTCTTTATTAGTGAGCAAAATTTTTTTTACAAAGTCAGATGCTACCTCGGAGAAGCGATCGGCTGGGAGTGCTTGTAAAATCAAGTTTATCTGTTGCTCCGAGATTGCCTCAAGACGACTGAGCCACTCCTGAGAAGCTATCTGATATTGGTTAACAGTATATTTAAACAGATCTAGGGTCTTCAGGGTCTTGCTGTCGTTTTCGTTCAGATAAAAAGCTGACCGACACCGATTTACGTAAGACTCCACAGACTTATTCTGACGTTGAGCATCAGAGAGTTCGCGACCAAGACAAGAGGCGTGATCGTAAGTCGGAGCTAGATAAATGCTTGATTGAAAGTTTTGATCACGTATAAATCCCCAATTTTCATGATGGCGATCACCGTTGCCAATCCAAGCATCTAGCAGCAAGTAACCAACAAACAAGTCTCTAGCATCTCTAAAGCTGCGAGGTACTGTCCAATTAGGGGGGAAACCGACAGATTTTTTTTGAATTGCCTCCATAACAACTTTAATTGTGTACTGGTAGACTTTATAGCTACCAGAAGCCCGATAGTTGGAAATCATGCCACTAAGGATTTCATTACCATGTACTAGAGATTCACCCCTCCTTAAAAAATTGACTCCAATAACCCCTCTCTTTTTATCCGCCGTTTCTGCCAACTCATATCGAGCCGAGGGTAAATCTAGAATCTGACACAACTCAAAGGCAATTTTTTCTGACCAATCTTCTCCTGTACCTGGGCGAATATATTTGAACAGACAACGACCTAATTGAGGATGGTCAAACCAAAATTTGGCTCTTGTCCCCATTATTTCCTCTTGAGCCTGACCCATTTGCTCCTGGGTCAGACGAATGACTTCACTCTGTTTTGCTGTCATTTACAAACGCTCTATCCCCATATTTTGGGGCTTTCACTTAAAAAAAACCGGAAGCGGACAAACCAAGGGAGTGTCCTTAATCGGTTTTTAAAAAGTGAACATGGTTGGCGATCGCGGGTCGGATTTGATTTGAACCATCCGGTGTATAGCCGGATTTGCTCCGCATCTGTTGGCTAGTGTTAGGACGCGATCGCACCCTTGGGTAGATGCTAGTGAGACAATCTCACTAGCATCCCGAATATATTAGCAAAATGCGATCGCACTCTTGGGGTTTTTACATTTTATAGCGGTACTAAGACAGTCGGGTTCTATTGGGAATGAACTGTTGGCATGGCGCAAGGGTAAGCCCGATGATAGTTGGGTGTTTCCCGCTGTTCATGGCTATGGGCATTTACACCGTTCGATCGTGAATCGGGTTATTCGTCGGTTAGCAAAGGAGGCTGGGATTAAGGGGAATGTTAGCCGCGACATTTTAAACGATCGCGCTTGTCGCCTGGAGATAAATTTCCGCGATCGCGATCGCCATTAGTATCCCGCCTAAACTGAACCAACTCCCCAGAGTGCCGAGAGTGGTGATGAATAGGACAATTATACTGGTGGCAATCAGGTAGGTGAGAGCGACTTGGCGATGAGTCCAACCGGATTTTTGAAGCCGCTGGTAAATGTGACTACGATGCCCTTTAAAGATGTTTTCCTGGCGGATGAGGCGACGGATAATAGTGTAGATGGCATCAGCGGTGAGTGGGAGGGTGACAGCCAAAGCAGACCAGGCTTGTACGGGGTTATTGGTATTGAGCAGGGCGATGGCGACACTGGCTCCCAGGACGGTGCTACCTGCATCGCCCATAAAGATTTTTGCCGGAGACCAATTCCACCAGAGAAAACCCAGGAGGGCGGCGGTAAGCAGCCAGAATAGAGGTTGGTTGAGGTAAAGTGCTAGGAATGCCATCTGGAGGGCGGTGACGCTGGCAACTAGACCGTCTAAACCATCCATGAAGTTGTAGAAGTTAATTAGGGCGGTGATGCCAATTAGGGTAAGTGCGATCGCGATTATTTGACCGACTAGACCAAAGTTAGGGAGCCAGGGTAGGGGGAAGGAACCGAAACACGCGATCGCGAGGCTGGCGACGGACAGATGCACTAGGTAGCGTATTCTGGCGGGAAGCCCTTGGCGGTCATCAATGATACCAATGATGGCTAGGGGGGTGAGGATCAGCCACAGGAAGGTTGGGTTGGGGTTAATTAGGGGGTGGGATAGGAGTTGAGGGAAATAACTGGCGAATAGAGAGGCAATTAATCCCGTTATGGCAAACGCTAGGATGAAACCCAAGCCACCACCACGGGGAGTGGGTTGGGTATGGGAACTGCGATCGTTGGGGATGTCTAGTAAGTGGTTGCTGAAGCGTCGTTTAATGATATTAGTCAGGAGGATACTCGCCAGAACACTGGCAGCCGCAAGAACAGTTAACATGCTTGTCTATTACACTTCTCACACACACTTTTCCTACTATATGACCTATTGGTTTCTGGTGAGTTCCGGTATAGGGGTGTCTCAGCGCAAGGTTTTTGAGAGTCCTTCGTCAATGGTGTAGGGAGGTTCCCAGTTGAGGGTGTTTCGGATGTGGCTGCTATCTACAACGAGGGAACCTAGCAGGCGGTCAATGGTTGAAGTATTGAGCGGTAGGGGGCGTTTGGTGAATTGCTCGATGGTATCTCCTAGATGACCTGCTAGTTTGAGCATGCTGGGTGGTACGGGGAGGAGGTGACAAGGGCGTTCTAAGTGGTAGGCTATCTTGCGGATTAGTTCAGGTGTGGAGAGATCTTGACCATCGCTAACCAGGAACGTTTGGTTTTTGGCGTTGGGGTGAGTTAGACAAGTCGCGATCGCATCAACGAGATTACCGACGTAGAGAAGGCTGCGGCGGTTGTTAACTAGACCGAAGGGTAAGGGTAAGCCTCGATTGATGAGTTTAATTAGGCGTTCCATGTTGCCAGGGTTGCCAGAACCGTAGACTAAGGTAGGGCGTAGAATAGTCCAGGTCATGCTGCTTTGGCTGGCAAGTTCGATTAGGGCTTGTTCGGCTTGGAGTTTGCTGTGTCCGTAAGGAGTATCCGGTTGGCAAGGGGAGGTTTCCGTGAGGGGATGGTCGCTGAGGGTTGCCATAGCACCGATGGAGCTGATGAATATGAAGTGTTTTACACCTGCGGCAATTGATTGCCTTACTAGATTGGCAGTTCCCTCTACATTTACCTTAAGGAATTCTGCTTCAGGGTTAGGAGTGTTGTCTTGCAACATGTGGGCGCGAGCAGCAAGATGAATAACAAATCCAATGTTTTGCAGTGCTTTTTCCCAGTTAGTGCTTCTGTCGATATTAGCAATTTTAATAGTTTTGATATTGGGAGTAAATTCTTGATAAGAATGACGAATAGCAGCAGTTAATTGGTAAGACTTTTGGGTGATATCGGGAAGCAGATGGCTGGCGATAAAGCCTGTAGCACCAGTAATTAAAATAGATTTCATAGATTAATAAATAACCAACTCTGTGGATGTTAATTTTTTACACAACGCCTAATTAATTTCCTAACGTCTTAAATTCTTATAACCCCACTCCCTTATAACTTGGGGCATAAGTCTAAAAAGGATAGCTGAAGTTTTTAAAAGATTAAGTTTAGGAGACAAAGTATGGTACTGATAACGAACCTTAGCTTGCCGTAATACTCGATCTAGCCTGGATCGTCTGTTTATTGCACCACTACAGCGATAGTAAAGCAATGGTTCAGATAAGTTTTTGATAACCACTTGCCTTTTAACTGCTCTGATCCAAAGTTGTAAATCTTTTGCTCCCGTACTAGAATTTGCATCGTACAGACCAATTTTTGCAAAAACATTCCGTCTGAACATGACAGATGGATGGATTAATGGGTTGCGGTAATGAAGCCATTCCTGAATCTGATTTGACTCAGTTGGCACTTTTTTCAGAAAACCAGTTTCGTTTTTATAATCATGCTCAAATTCTAAAGCCCAAGTGCCTAGTATATCAACATCAGGATTTTTTTCTAAAAACTCTACTTGTTTTTTTAATCGATCGGGGTGTGAAACATCATCTGCATCCATTCGTGCATAGTAATTTGTTGAAGTAGATAAAATTGATAGATTAAGTGCATAAGGTAAACCTCTATTGCATTCAATCATTAAATGTTTTACATTTTTATGGGATTGGATATAGATACTAATTAATTCTTCGACTTCTTTGGATACTGAACCATCTTGAATTAAATGTATTTCTTTGGCAGGTAAACTCTGAGAAAAAATTGAATCAACTGCTATACGTAGGTGTTCTATTTCTACTCCAGCGTAGAAAGGAATACCAACAGTTACTCCAGGATAGTAAGTATTTTTATTATCCATTATTAATCAAATTACTTGATCTGAATTTATTGATTTCTTCTAAAAACCAAATAACTGTTTGTTTCAACCCATCATCAAGTTCTACCTCATGATGCCAGTTCAGAATTTCCTGCGCCTTAGAAGTATCAGAAAAGTTTCGCTTAATTTCTCCAGGTTTTGAATCTGTATAATCTATTTTAATGTTCTCAATCTTCAGAGCAGTAAAAACGGATTTTAGTTTTTTGGCTAATTCATTAACTGTTGTTTCCTGGTTAGTTGCAATCTGAAATACTTCTCCACCTATATTAGGAACCGTAGCGGCATTGTAAATTGCTTTCACCAGATCGTCAATGAAAATGAAGTCGCGACTCTGCGTTCCATCGCCGTAGATTTCTAAAGAATTTCCTGCTAAGACTCGCCGAATAAACTTGGCAACAACACTATTTTTGTGACTGGAACCTGGACCATAGACGTTACTAAAACGCAAGGCAACTGTCTCAATACCAAAGGTGCCGAAATAGGCTGAACAGTAACCCTCGGCGGCTAACTTGCTGGCACCATAGGGCGATACAGGATGAGGTACCATCTCTTCATGGATTGGAGGCTTGCATTCGCCAATTACAGTACCACCACTAGACGCTAAAACAAAACGCTTAACCTGGTTATGTCTGGACGCTTCTAGATAGTTTAGAGTGCCAATTACATTGGTAATACAATCAAAGCGAGGATCTTTGACCGAGGGAGCAACGCCAGTATTGGCAGCGAGATGAATGATAACGTCAGCTCCTTGAGCTGCCTTAAGAGATAGCTGCTCGTCTAACAGGTCGCCTTTGATAAATTCAACCAAATATTCACCTTCTCCAAAACTGTTACTTAAATCCTCTACTTTCTTATATTTGAAAGCACAAACTTTTTCTAGATCATCAGTTGTACCGACCGAAAGATTATCAACTATGCGAATGCAATGATTCCCTTGATGTACTAAATATTTAATTAGATTAGTGCCAATAAAACCACAACCTCCTGTAATTAACCAATTCATACCGACTTGTCTAGGGTTATTGAAATCTGGTTGTTTAGAAAAATCCATTTATTTTATATGTCTCACATTATAGGTTAATATTTTCAAAGTGTCTGATATTTACATCTATTCCTTGTGCAAAATACTTTGAGTTAATTGTATCATATTTGGCGGCAACAACAGGACAATTGTTTTCAATTTAGGAAACTGCCATAGACTTCGTAGTATCCAAGGCAAAGAATGATTTAATCCTTGATATCGCATTGATTTTGCAAGTGCAAATAACCTTTCTGCATAAATTTTTCGTGCATTCCATAAACCTTGAGAATTTATTTCATAACTGTATTTTTCTTGTAATATATGTACTGCTTCTAAGTGTCTATTATACGATTTTCTACTACTCTGCTTATGATAGTTATTTGAAATTGTATATCTTACATTGCAACAATTATCATGTTTTACAATTGTTTTTTTACAACACCTTATCCATAGTTCATAGTCTTCCCAAGCCATACATTCTTCAAAGCAACCCACTTCTTTGAATATACTTTTTCGGATAGCGACTGAAGAAGAACTTCCAATAAAATTTTTATAGAGAATATCTGGATACAGATAGCCTGACTTCTGGGGTTTAATCCTATAAACTATTTTTTCTCGATCTAATTCATTGACTACTAACCTTCCAGAGTACACCAATCCCGTATCTGGCTCTTGCTCAAATATAACTAACTGATCGCTTACCTTTGTTGGCTCCCAAGTATCATCATCATCCAAAAACATTAAAATATCACCTTTTGCAATATTTGCACCTATATTGCGTGCTCTACCTTGCCTGACTGACATATTAAGGCGTTTTACTTTCAAGGGTATATCACATTCAATTTCTCCTGCTATTTTAATATCAATAGGTATCTCCGATGCATCATCGACAACAATAATTTCGTCTGGCTGTCTAGTTTGTGAACACACACTCCTCAGAGCACGCTTTAGATCTAATTGTCTATTTTGAGTAGGTATAATTACAGAAATTTTCATAATTCTTTCTCTATTAGATAACAGTTTAGTCAATCTATTGATTCTTGTGGTACAAATCCTTCATCTACAGTCTTGATAACCATAGCTATTGCGCTAAATAAAATATAAGAGTGAGCAAGGCTATAGGAGGTCATCCAAACCAAGAACAGAAATAATGCAACCATCGACATAGAGGTAATCGATGGATTTAAGTTTATACTTTTCATCATACATATAGCATAAAGCAAAACTAATAAAAGCATAAATGACAAACCAATAATTCCAGCCGACAACGTAACCTCTATAAAAATATTGTGTGGGTGATAACCAACCAAAAAATCAGATGAGTTTAAACCATAACCCAACCAGTTTTCAGATATAAACTCCATAGCTGGCTTTATCAGAAGCATTCTTGGCTCTTCTTCATAATTATTAAAAAATCTAAGTAGACGATTTAGCCAATAATCCGATAATACTTGAGTAGCAACAATAGATAATAACATTATCACGAATAAATACCATATAAACTGCTTTGATTTCGTAACTATTTTCGATTCCATAAACCCTATTTTCAAAATTATAAACATTAAAATAGTAAGACTGGAAGCTAATACAGGAGATCTACCAAATAGACTGCATATCGCAATTAAATCCAGAACAATACATATATATAGAATTAGTTTAAATAATAACATTGATTTTATTCTTTTGCACAAAAAAAACTTTGAAGAGGAAAAAATAATCAACCCAAAGGCAGCTACAAGGCTCGCTCCAATAGGAACTCCTAATGTTATGTAATGTTGTCCTAAATCCTCGCTTAGCGGCACACCATGTATAACTTCTACAGCAGCTAGACCAGTACCCCAGATAATTTGTAAGAATAGAATCGGGTACAAATGTTTAATTGATACAAAAGCAAGTACGCCGATTACTGTCAAATAGACACCGACATATCTCAATATGAGTCGGTTTGATAAGGTAACTTCTGACCCGATTACACCATAGTACAAAAGAACTATCCATAGAATAGTCCATAGAAAAAAGAAAGACTTTGTATAACACCCTCTCGTCATTGGACTTTTATTAACTAACAAAGTATCATAGATGCCTAGACTATAGACTCCAATGACACCTATTATATTGATGAGTTCACTTGAGTAAATAATTTTTGCACTCGGGGTATTTATAATAAGAAAAGCAAATAAGGATATGGCTAGTGTAAATATTGATGTAATTCTAAATTTCAGTTTTCTAGAAAACATATATGCTGGGCAACTTTTGTTGGCGAATATAACCTTATTCATGATGGCGACATTTATAGTATTTCTTTAACAAAAATTTCCCTGTAAATGTTTTCAACAAATGCTTGAAAATTTGTATTAGTATAAATTTACAAAAAAGCTTAAAATTAGAAATAATTGGTATTTTATCCCGTCTGATATAAAATTGTTCTTTAGCTCTAATAAACAAAATATTGAATTTTTCTGACATCCCATCTAACCTCATGTAAGTCAGTACATCATTTGTAAAAATAAATCTTACTTCATTACTATAATAGGCTCGAACAATAAATTCATAGTCACCACAAACACGATACTTTGGATCAAATTTACCAATTTTTTGGTATGTAGCCTTGGTTACAAAAGTAGCTGGATGATTAATTGGCATACCTAGATTTATTCTATTTTTTAAATCCGCTTCATTTTTTAGCAACTTAAATTTAATTTTTTGCTCTACATTAACTCGATACATTGCACCCGTAATAATTAGTAAATCATTTGAGCGATTCTTTGTATAGATATCTATAACTTTGTCAATAGCATTTTGGACATACCAATCATCACTGTTCAGGATTCCTACGAGTTCACCTGTAGCTAATCCAATGCCTCTGTTCATGGCATCATATATTCCCTTGTCGGCCTCACTTATCCAGTAATCAATCTGATGATCATACTTTTTTATGATATCTAAAGTGTTATCCTGAGATCCTCCATCTATAACAATATACTCTATATTTTTATAAGATTGACTAATAACTGATTTAATAGTTTGTTCAATATATTTTCCTCCATCTAAAACTACTGTGATAATTGAAATTAATGCTTGATTTTTACTCGCTTGCTTGAATAATCCTTGAGTTCTTAAACCCCCCTCTTGTCTCGGCTCACCTTGAAACGGTAAGTATAGGGATGTCTTGACTATTTTATTCGATTGAGACATCAGTAGCATACAGGAAAATAACACTTGCTTGTTCTAAATTATCATGAATGTTTGACAAAAACACTATCGGCTTGTAACACCTCCCCATTCTGTGGGTTTAAGAGTTGAGAAAGTGACCCTTTGTAAGTAAATCCCCATTGTCTCAACCAAGAGTATATATCATTAAATAATGGTTGTCCTTGGTAAAGCTCTTCAAATGAAGTTTCAATAATAATCACTGTAGCCTGTTTAATTGTATTTTCACCTCCACGTAAAACATATTCTTCATAACCTTGTACATCTATTTTTATCAAACAAGGCTCTATTATGGAAATTTTCTCTTTTGCTACTATAGAATCTAAGGATTCTACTTTGACTTTTAATGGAACATTTTTACGAGTATGAGGAAATGCTGCTTTATGCACATCAGTCATTTTTAAAAATGAAGAAGATGCGGTAAAAGAACTGCATTTTAATTCTACTTCATGGGATTGATCACCAATAGCAAAATTAAACCCATCAAAGTTTCTTTTATTTTCCATTCTTTTTTGAAGCTTATTGAAGCAATCGGGTAGTGGCTCAAAAGAATAAATACGAGCATTTGGAAAGAGCGCATTAATAGCGATAGAAAACTGTCCAGTATGTGCACCAATATCAAAAATCGTTGCTATCTGGAGGCTATGCAACCAAGTTTTGTTAAGTGACAGATATAACATAGCTGTAGTTGAACCTCCACGTAAACGCAAGTTCAAAAGCCTAGGATTGGCAAGGTAATTTACAAGAGAGTGTAGACGAAGAGCAAATAAATTTTGGCTATTCATACAGGCAGGTACTCCAATCCAGTCCCCTGAAACAAACAATGCTTTATTTATAGCATAAAATAGACTATTATCAGGTTCACTTTGCCAAGTAGCTATAAATTTACTATATTCTTTAACAATGTCTAATGTGCCATCGCTAGATCCACCGTCTACAATAATATATTCAATACTAGGATAAGATTGATTAATTACAGATTTAATTGTTTTTTTAATAAAATTTGCGGCATTTAATGTCACTGTTGTTACAGATACTAATGGGTATTTTTTAGCTAGTTTACTGGTCATGTCATATTATATAAATTAATTTCAACAACTGTCGATATAGCATTTTTGTTTGAGTTGTGTAATTCACACGAGACAATCATTTAGCAGACAGGAGACAGGAATCATAATTTAATAAATTAGCCATGAGTTTTAGTTTTCTGAGCTACTCCCATTCCGGCATAAAACTATGGAACTAAAATCTAGCACTGATAAGGATTTCAGCCATTAACGTTACCTAATCTTATAGTGGGAAGGGAGTAATGCTATAAATTTACTACGGGCAAGCCAATCCAATCCCAAGAAACAAAAATATCAGAACTACTAAGCTCGCAAATTTTTCCTTGTGCATTAACACCATATATTTCATAATTATGATTAATCAAAAATTCGCTAACAGCATTAGTTGTTTCCCATTTTGGAACTGCTTCAACCACTATCGTCGGTCTATCTCTCATAATTATTTTTTCAGCTCCAACAAGGGCTAAGTGTTCACCTCCTTGAATATCCATCTTAATTAAGTCTATTTTAGGCAATTGGCTTGAAATACTATCTAATGACACAGTTTTTATGGACTGAGGCAAGGCTGTTTCTATAGTTTTATAATTATACACATAACTACAAGTCTCCAATACATTTCCACTATTCTCTTGATCAAAAATTAATAATGTTTGTTCACTTTCTATATTAGTCACTGCTTCTTTATGAATTACGACATAGTTGTCTAATTCGTTCTGGCAAATATTATACTCAAGAAGTTTGTAATTTCTGGGATCTGGCTCAAAGCTATGAATCACACCATTCCAGCCACGCATTTTCAATTCATAAGCAACAATTAACGTATATAGTCCATGATGAGCACCAATATCGAGCATGACAAATCCTGGACAAATTTGACTAACAATGTATTGTACAAGATGGTATTCTATTTCACCTACATAATATCCATGTACTGACATTAAACTACCAAAGGAACGAAATTTTATTTTATCTTGATAAATTGTAAAGTCCTGAGGATGTTCAACAACAAGTAGACGGTGAAATAGTTTCAGTAATGCAGGCTTTAAATAAAATCTGCTGTCATGCCTTAGTAATGGATTTTGGTGGTAATACCATCGCAGGGCTTCACGAATATGTTTGGTAATTGGCAGTAGGGGATAACCAATTGATGAATATACGTTTATTAATTCCTTTGCTATTAATTTTATCATTGTTTTGTACATTATAAAAAATTCATTATAGACCAGGTAAGAACCAACAGGAAAAATGCCATGGGATACTTAATAGAATTTGCATATTCACTTATAGTAACATCTATTTTATTTAAAGCAAATAGTGTTAGAGAAAATGAAAAAACGTATCCAGCATTGCCTAGAATAGCTCCTATTAAACCAAAGTGCCATCCACCTGCACTAATTGAAAGTAGTGAAATGGTTCCACTAGCTAATACTATCAACATACACGATTTCACCGCTTTGGCACTGAGCAATGTATAATAGCCTACTGCATTAGTAGAGTATAGAGTATAAATAATAACGGCAATATTAAATTCTCTTATATAATTGTTGTCTTTAACATCTGGAATCATCACTTCCATAATAAATGGAGCAAATGCAAGGAATATAGCACCTAAACTATAAGCAATTATTCCATTAATTTGGAGTGCTTTTATTACTTGGTTTTTAATTTTTTTATGACTGTTTCCTTTTTTTTCTATCTCACTGCTTAGAGAGGGTAAAATAGGCTGCACTGGTAATGCAGAAAAAGTATTAATTTGTCTTGCGATGGTGGTAATTGCTGCATATATTCCAAGTTTTTCTGTACCTAGTAAAGCTCCTACAACCAATCGATCTACTTGGCCGAAAATTACACTGCCAATTGATGTCATCCATGTCATTAAACTATAGTGTGCTATGGCTAATCCTCTACCAACTTCCCAAGCTATATGCACTTTTGATTGACCCAGTAAAATCCATCCAGCCCAGCAATGAGCAACTAACATGCCTACACTAATAACAGCTTGCCACTGCATTAGTTCTGCTGTCTTTCCACCAAACCACGCTACCAGCAATAGACCTAGGTTAATCAGTGCTAGCTGGAGTGTACTGAGAACATTCATCACTCCGTATTGTTGATAGGCTTGTTCAACACCAACAATAACTTTTTGAAGCAGTTGCGCCCAGATTACTACCCCACCAATTCGCAATGCCTGCACTGCTTTTATATACTGTGATCGCTCTAGCAAGCCAAATAATTCAACTAACTTTGGAGCACCTATCCACAAAGTAATTGCTGCTGTAGTTGCTAATAGCAACATAGTTCCCACTGTCACCGTTAGCGTTTGAGAGAGACTATCAGCATCATTATTGGCTAAGTCTCGTGATAGGAAAACAGTGGTAGATACAGAAAGACCAGCCTCTGCTAAAGTGACAATCCCAACTGTAGATGAAGCAAGCGTCCACAAACCATACTCCTTAACACCAATGAAACGTATGAGTAGGGGAATAGTCAGTACGGACAGTCCCATACGAATAGTCCCGCCTAATACATTGTAAAATCCATTTTTTAGCACTTACGTCTACCGATCAACTTACTTTCTTGATCATCTACTATTAGTTGACAAAAATTTATGGTTTCTGATTTTTCCTTGCAGGTCTATAAATCTTTGATGGACATCAACCATTGAATTCAAGAATATAGCGCTACAGCTAGGATCGGTATGCTAGTTTTAATCATGTTAATCGGTGTAGGAGAAAAACGGACTTTATGCAAAATCCAGAATTGAGCACGATTGAGGATAAGGATGGAATTTGCTTACTCGATATGATTCACTTTTTCCGCCGCAACTGGACGTTTATGGCATTAGAAACTCTGGGAATCTCGGCGAGCGTGATTGCTGTGTCCCTACTCCAACCCACACCATACCAGAAACAGGTCACCCTGTCAGTCACCCCGTCACCCCGGTTCCCATCTCCGTCTCCGGTATCTCTGGTATCCATATCCAGCAAGCCAGTCACAAAACGGTAAAACTGTTGGAGAATCATTACGACAAAATTGACGAGATTGAGGTCAAATCCAACTATAACACCCAAACGCAGCAGATCAACATCACCATGCGATCGCCCGATACCCGTTTTCTCGCTTAAGCCGCCTCCCAAGTCTCTACCCTCCTCCTGTAGAAGTTTCCAGCCCCATTAGGTCACGCGATCGCTAATAGTCTATGCCCCATCGAGCTATAAATCAACCAGCCGCAACAGGTTCTCGAACAGCTAGACCAACTAATTGCTCAAGTTCGCGACTCCAACAGCATCGATCCCCAACGGATTAGAACCACTCCCTAGTACAAATAGTAGTACTGGATGCGATCGCCAGTTTCATAGTTGCCATCCTCACTGCCATTACCCGCGACCAAGCCAGACGCTTCAAGGATGAATTTTTGCCTAAAAAGTAGCCAGTAGAGCGGGCTGGAACTAAAGTTCCCACTACGAACCTCCTGTTGGGTTTCACGAGCCGACACTCTAGGGGTTATGAAACCCGCGCAGGCGGGTTTGGTTTGTGTAGCTGCGGTTTCAACCGCCCAGTTGTTAGATAACTTGGTGGGTTACGGCGGATTTATTATTGAACGGTTCATTGCCTAAATTTAATACCGCCTAACCCACCCTACGGGTCACGGTTGATCGGGGTCTATAGGACGGCATTCAGTTTAACGGTTACTAGAGCGACGCTCTAGATAATTCCTCCACAAATGCCTGATGCTCTGGGGAACCCAGTCCCTCCTGTAGCACAGTCAGAACTCGCGACATCTCTCCCCGCAAAAGTGCCTGCACATCCAACCGTAACCCTGGCAAAAACGGACTACTCAACACCTCGGCTCCGCTCGGTGTTGACGCTGAGCGGAGCCGAAGCGTCAACATCCCCAACGAATCCGGTTGCTGCTGTCGATACTCCCCCTGCTCCAGAATATACCAGCGAAACACTCTATCCTGCACCAACCACACCAAATACTCCCGCACCCCATTGCGCCGATAAGCCCGTAATTTATCATGCAGATCGTAAGACGCACTACTGGCGGCAATTTCAACAATTAGCTCTGGCGCTCCTTCAACATAGTCATCCTCACTAATTCGCGATCGCCCCCCACTCTCTTCATCTAAACGCAGCAAAGCATCCGGCTGCGGTTCATTGTCTAAATCCAGGCGTACCGTCGCATTATCAGCCACCTCAACCCCTGGTGTCAAAGCCGCATAAACTTCCAGCCAAGCAATAATTTTACTATGGGGTTTACCATGTCGGTTGTAGCCCAGAGGTGATGGCACGTAAACGACTCCTTCGATTAACTCCGCTTTTTTCAGATCAGGCATCAGATTATAGCGTCGCTCAAACTCAGCACGACTCAAGCGATCGCCATTCTCCAAAGCAGGAATTAATTGTTGGTCAAGACTAGCCGGATTCATGCTCCCTCCCGTAAGCGTCACACCTTCAGGATATCTTGGTCGCACCAATCAATCCTCTGCTCCAGCCAGTAGAGGAGAGGGCGGGCGATCCGACCGTCTGTAGGGGCAGGTTTGATAACATTCTCTTCAAAACTGGTAACTTATGTAAACCCGCCCTGTTTCTGGAGTTGTTCATTCGTGCCAGCGGATCGCCTCTACCTGACTACAGGTGTTTCGGATCATCCCTAAATGGGTGCGATCGGAGACTCCTATCTGACCAAAGTGTCTTTTTATCCTTGTTGGTTCCTCCTTGCCAATACGACTGGGAAATCCATTAATTTTTTGAGGAACCCGAATCTTTTTTTAACCAGAAATCAATGATAACTTGGTGGGTTACGGCGGATTTATTATTGAATGGCTCACTGTCTAAATTTAATACCGCCTAACCCACCCTACGGGTCACGCTTGATTTGGGTCTATAGGACGGCATATTTTTCCATGATATAAAATTACCTAAAATCCGAGAAAAAGTCAATCCCTAATTCTATTTTTTTAGCCGCGATTACCCATCTGAACACGAATAAAATCAGTAACAGCTTGCTCAATCTGCTCCGATTCGGCTCCAAATTTCGCCAATAATTCTCGGTAAACGGTAGGGGGAATAAATACTTCTGGAGCCAGCTCTTTGAGTAAAACCAATTTTCCAATTTTGGCTAAGGCAATAATCGGACCTGTATTGACAACAAGTTTCATCGTTAGCTGGCGTTCCTAAGCCGTTCTAAATCCTGTTCCAGTTCTAATTCCAGCTCTTCTGGTGGATAATTAAAAACACTGACTCGATATCGGCTGCAAGTCTCAAAAAAATCGAGTCTTGACATTCCCGCTAACTCAGCCGCTTTTCCCGCCGAAACCTTTCCCAGTTCAAACATTTTCAGGGCAGCCATTAAACGGATATGCTGCTCCATCTCATCTTTTGTCATTTGCACAGCATTTTCAAATCCGGCTGGGTATTTGATTTTTAGCTCTTCCATTTTCGTGTTTATTCCCCTCTTTCCTCGACTATCTATTTGGATTTCCACAATCAGCGGGCGACCCGACCGTCTGTAGGGGAGACTCCTATCTGACCCAAGTGCCTTTTTATCCTTGTTGGTTCCTCCTTGCCAATACTACGGGCAAATCCATTAATTTTATTGAGGAACCCGAATCTTTTGTTAACCCCGAATCAATGATAACTTGGTGGGTTACGGCGGATTTATTATTGAATGGTTGATTTCCTATATTTAATACCGCCTAACCCACCCTACGGGTCACGCTTGATTGGGGTCTATAGGACGCACTAACGCGGCGTCTGACAGATCAGTGTAGGTCTGAATTACCTCAACTTAGGTATTTTAAGTAGCCAATCGGAGTTTCCATTTACACGCTCTGTTCTAATTTCCATTTTCTCCTCCCCCTCATCACAGTAGTTACGAAAACTAACCACAATCCGGCAGAAAATTTTGAGCCAAAATCTCTTCTATCTCAAAAGGACAGGATAAGGGAAATGTCGTCTCAGGAAGACCCGTTTCTCGACAGGCATCTCGCACAGCTTTCGGATACACCCTTGCCAATCCCTGCTCCAACTCGCCTCTTAAACTCGGACTATCTAGCAATAGGGCTTCAATTTCATCACGCTGATGATCAATCGTCACTAGCCAACTTTTGCTTTGTTTGTCGGGTTGATATTGCCACTTGAGCAGGTGCATGACTAAAACCTGTAAGCGGCTGCGAAGTTGACGGAGGTCACGCTTGCCCATACTTTCTAGCTCTTCAGCAATATGCTCCACATCAATTTCGGACAAACAGCCTCGCCGCAGTAATTCTACATTTTTACGAATCCAAGCATAGAAGTCCAGATCGTATTCAGCCTCTATATTCATCGTTCTCATGCTCCAATCAATATAAATCTATTTTCTAGCCGTCGTCTAATCGGCACAATTCAAATTGTCGATCAGGCTGTATAAAATACTATTTTAGCTGGTATAAATCCGACTGGGTATTTTATTTTCCTCTGGAATCAATGATAACTTGGTGGGTTACGGCGGATTTATTATTGAACGGTTCATTTCCTAAATTTAATACCGCCTAACCCACCCTACGAGTCACGGTTGATTAGCGTCTATAGGATGGTACATTTTCCCATGATATAGAACAATGGCTCTCATCCTTGTAGTGCGAGCATCTTGTTCGCTACCCATTCCCAATTTAAATGCGTGACAGCTTACACTCTTGTTGACAATTATCGCCATCCACTCTCTTGCAACAGGGTAGCTGCCCAAGCGGCGTCATCTGCCTTGAGAGGGGGTACAGGTTCACTCCCATAATCCACAGCTAAGTCAAAGCTGGCTCTGTCATAGACTTGGGTGAATAACTCCTGTAAATCCACGATGGGTTCCACATCAGTTGACGTCAAAGGTAGCGGAAAAACCGGAATTTTCTCACGAACCCCAAACCGATACAACTGAGCTAGGGGTCGTTTGTCGCTACGACTGATTAAGATATTATAGTCACCGCGTGGTCTTTCTCCCCAAATCAGCATCGGCTTTCCCCGCCTCAACAAATCAATTTCGACTAAATGGGTAAAACTGCCTAAAACCTCCAGGCGTTTGCGAGAATAAGCCTGACGCCCCACACCCGCACGCTTATTTTTCGGAGACAGGATTTCTATGGCTGTCACCACCGCCCCCGTGCCAATTTCTCGAATTTCTAAATAACTCTCCCTGACTTCTTCCGGCATCGGTATTCTAACCGTTACAGGTTCACTTTGAGTCAACACGGTCGCCGTTGATGAAGTCGTTGATGAGTTCTGATTTGTAGTTGAACGTCTAGACACAACAGCCACATCAGGAAGCCCGACTAACGCGGCGTCTGACAGATCAGTGTAGGTTCGTTTTTCGACAGCGACTCGGTATTTAGGGCGCAGTTGCGGACCCAAAAAATCGGCTAGGTTCACGATTAACCGACTATGAACCTCCGCCCATAATTCGGAATGTTCTAAATAAGGGTCCATGCCTGGAAAGGGAGAAGGCATCTGAATGACCTCAACGTAGGTATTTTAATTTTCATCGGGAATCAATGATAACTTGGTGGGTTACGGCGGATGTATCATTGAACAGTTTATTTCCTAAATTTAATACCGCCTAACCCACCCTACGGGTCACGCTTGATTTGGTTCTATAGGACATATAGGACAGCACATTTTCCCATTATATAAAATTACCTAAAAATCGATAAAAACCCCAGCAATAATTCTATGGTTTTAGCCACGATTACCCATCTGATGTGCCATGAAAACCTGATTTTTGTGTTTCTTAGACTTTGTTAGGTAAAATGAGGGTCATGGCGCTATCAATAATCCTGTTGCGGTCAATCATATTCTCTAACGTTTCTGGAGCATAAAGTCCTTCAGCGACTTCGAGAGATGCGCCATTGAGGGCTTGTTCATAGGCTTCTTCTAGGGCGAGGCGCAATTCCTCCGGTTTAAGATAATAACCACCTGCTTTGCGTCGTTTATTTTTGCTCTGTATCTCTAGGGCACAATTCCGAATAGAGACATCCCAAGAGCGGGTGGTGCGGTTTTCAGCTTGTTGTTTGATTAAATGGACAAGCAAAATCTTGGCGTAGCTACGAATATTATTGATTTTGTCGTCTTTGCTCATTTCCTCCAATTCTTCAACAATGACCAATGCCCCAGAAATATCACCTTTGAGGAGTAAACCTTTCAACTCTAGTAATTCTTCCATTGGCTTGCCTAATCTAGATTTGATGGATTAATCTAAACCTTTGATATACCGTAGGGTGGGCATTGCCCACCATCTTTAAGTCAGTGGCATTTCCCCTAGCCCTCTCCTACAAGGAGAGGGAAAAGGAGAGGGAAGCGGAATATATTTTTTTATTTGAAGGGGCTTTGATGCTCCCCCTTCCGTGCAAAAAAAGCGAAGCATCCTCAAGTTGACACCACCATTTTAGCTGGGTCACGCCAGTAGTGGCGTAGCACACCTTATTTGATGAAATAGAATTACGCCCCGAAACCTTAGGGGCGCAAAGCTTTGCGCCCGATTCAATGGTAAAATCTATTCCACCATTTTAGCTGTGCCAGTCCAGTAGAACCTCATATCCTACCCCATCAACAATGACACCAGGGTTACGGATTTTCCCTTGTCAGTCTAGAAAGGTTTGATTGACATCAGTCATTGAGTTCAATCTCATGACGCTACAGTTTGACGCTGTATGCTAATTGTAATCATGCTTATCGGTGTAGGAGGCAACGGAATTGATACAAAACACAGAACTGAGAACGGTTGAGGATGAAGATGAAATTTCCTTACTCGATATTATTCAGTTTTTCCGCCGCAACTGGCGGTTTATGGCATGGGGAACGCTGGGACTCTCAGCCGTCGCGATCGCGCTCTCCCTACTAATGCCCAAACAATACCAGAAACAGCTCACCCTCTCAGTCACCCCGGTTCCTATCTCTGTATCCGGTATCCCTGGCGTTGATATCCAGCAAGCCAGTAACAAAACGGTGAAACTGTTAGAGAATCACTACGATAAAATCGACGAAACTGAGGTTAAGCCTACCTATAACACGGAAACCCAGCAGCTCGACATCACCGTGCGATCGCCTGATACTGGTTTCTTAGCTGAAGCTGGAACTCAAGTCTCTACCCTGCTCCAGCAGGAGTTTCAAGCCATATTTGGTCAAGCGATCGCCAACAGTCTATTCAGCACTGACATGGAAATCCAGAAACAGCAACAGGTTCTGGAACAGCTCGAACAACAAATTGCTCAAGTTCGTGACTCCAATGGTATCGATCCCGAACGGATTAGAACGACTCTCAGGCTGGAGGCGCTAGAGACACAACGAGCAGCCGTTATAGCTCGCATTGCTAGCCTAGAATTTGACAAACAGTATCTCGAACCCGCTCAGGAAAATCTAGCCGAGTTTACCTCTCAAATCATCTCTATCCAACTCTTAAGCGAATCCAAAGTTGAACCAACGCGCTCCCTAGTACAAATCGCCGTACTGGCTGCGATCGCTAGTTTCATGGTTGCCATCCTCGCTGCGATTATCCGCGATCAAGCCAGACGCCTCAAGGATGAGTTATCTCAGAAAAAGTAGCTAGCAGGCTGGAACTAAAGTTCTCGCTACGAACTCGGTTCCCTCCCCTTGATAAGGGGAGGGTTAGGGAGGGGTCAGATCAAGGTATTACAACAAATGTTTGAGCTTAAGTTGATACCCATGGACATGTTCCCTACCAATAGGGTAGAGGTTCAATTCCCGGAGCGATCGCCACCGCCAACCTTTTGTGCCACTGATATGCTTATCTGTGGGGAACAAAAGTGATCCTAGCCAGGACGTTAAAGCCAATGTATCATACCTTGTTGCAGCCAGTATTGCCTTAGAGGTGCCGTTCATGCCCCAAAAAAGGCTCTTTCCTTCCGCATATCGATTGGGACAACTCGGACTCGATGGATTTGTAGCTTGGTCAGCTTGTAGCCTTGCTTTTTGGTTCCGTTTTGATGGTCATATTCCCGCTTCTCACCAAACCCTAGCTTGGATGCTTCCCCTCTTGGCGATTCCAGGGCGTTTGCTGTTTCACGCCAGTTTTGGTCTGTATAAGCAAGTCTGGCGTCTGTTTGGACTTAAAGATGCCACTACCCTTTGTCAGTCGATCACCCTCTATTCCTTACTAATTCTAGTCATCACTCGCTTACTGATTCCCCGTTTTACCTCCTTTTCGGGTCTTCCCTTGGGTGTGGCGGTGATTGACTGGAGTTTTTGTGTGATGGGGATGATCGCCCTGCGCTACGCCCGTCGTCGGTTTGTCCGTTACCATCCACGCGATCGCACGGCTTCACCTAGAGATCCCAAGCGGGTACTATTAGTGGGTGCAGGGCGGGCTGGATCACAAATTGTCCAGGAAGTCAACCAAAATCGCCAGCTTAACCTGGAAATTCTCGGCTTTCTGGATGATGATCCGACGAAGATGGGACGTAAAGTGGAAGGTATACCGGTTCTCGGTGCGACATCCCAGCTTGTACCCATTGCCAAACGCCTCAACGCCGATGAAGTACTAATTTCTATGCCCTCGGCTAAGGCATCCCAAATCCGTAAATTGGTGGATCTCGCCCAGGGTAGTGCCTTGAAGCTGAAAGTGTTACCCGGACAAGCCGAACTCTTGTGCGATCGCTCTCTGACCCCCCAAGCTAGACCCATCCAAATCCAGGATATCTTGGGACGCCCGGAGATTAAACTGGACTTTGCCGATGAATTTAATCAGCAATTTCCCTCCGCGCGATCGCAAGTCTATCAGCGCACGGTTCTAGTTACGGGTGCAGGCGGTACGATTGGTTCAGAAATCTGTCGCCAGCTTGCTCGTCTCGAACCCCAACATCTCCTATTACTGGGACGCGGGGAAAATAGTATTTTCAACATAGAGCAAGAACTACGCCGCGATTTCCCCAACCTGAAAGCGACGCCAATTATTGCCGATATTCGCCATCAACGTCGTATCCAGAGCATCTTCCAAACCTGGCAACCTCAAATTGTTTTCCATGCGGCGGCTCATAAACATGTCCCCTTAATGCAGCATAACCCCACTGAAGCCCTAGAAAACAATGCTTTGGCTTCGGCTCACCTGGCACAACTGGCGGAACAACAGGGTGTAGATACCTTTGTCCTCATTTCTACCGACAAAGCCGTTGATCCCTGTAACTTTATGGGTTTAAGCAAGCGCTTAGCTGAACTCTTGGTTAAAGCCTGCGCCGCCAAAAGCCAAACCCGCTTTCTTGTGGTACGCTTTGGCAATGTCTTAGGGAGTCGCGGTAGTGTGATCCCAATTTTCCAGGCACAAATTGCCAGAGGCGGTCCTGTCACCGTCACTGACCCCAATATGACCCGTTATTTCATGACCACTCCTGAAGCCTCTCAGCTTGTGATTCAGAGCCTTGCGGTTGGACAATCCGGTCAAACTTTAATTTTAGATATGGGTCAACCTGTAAAAATCTTAGACTTGGCACAACAAATGATTCAGTTGGCGGGTTTCATGCCAGAACTGGATATTCCGGTTAAGATTACCGGATTGCGTCCCGGCGAGAAACTGCATGAATCGTTAGTGAATTCTCATGAAAAAGTGACGCCGACCGATCATCCTAAAATTTTGCAAGTATCCAGTACCTTGCCATCAACTGAAGGTTTCCTAACAGTTATTAAAACCCTCTCAGAGACAAAAAATAATCACCTACCTGCTGATAAATTATGGTTATTGGCACAAGATGTTGTCTCGATTCTAGAATCATCCAAAACATTAATAATTCATAATAAATAAAAAAATATAAATGGAAATAGTCCGTCTTGGCAGCCATCTGCCGTCTGAATTTTTGTATTAGGAACAATCAGCTTCACCAACAAATATGCTCAGATTCCGATCATCTTGGGAAAAGCCTTTTGACTTGGGATTGAACACTGAGTTGGCTTGAATCTGTACCAAAGACCAAACGCTTTGTGGTGTACTGTGGAACTGAAAATGCTGTTCCTCATCCGGCGTCTCTAACTGTGCTTTAACAGTTGCCAGGGGCTTAGGTAAATTCTGTAAAACTTGGGCTGAAAACTCACTTGTGTCTGTCAAACTGTAGACAGATATCTGGAAAGATAGAGGCTGATCCTGAGAATAGTCAGGTCTAGAAGCTTGAACCGTAAAGTCTAAGCGATCGCGCCGTTCACAACTCTTGGCGAGAAATGTACAATTTTTATCACACCACCGTCCAGCCCGCCCTGAATTTGTTTCCCAATCATACATATTTCTCGACCACCCTATACCCAGATTAGATTGTACAGGGGGATAAAAGACTTGGGTACTGATCCAACGAGTGCCATCAGGTTGAGCCGTTGAGAAGGATAATTTATGTTTCCTAGGCAAATACCGATTCCCATTTGCCAGGGGCAATCCGAGTTCAGCCTTTTCATTCACCGTAATCCGGAATTGATTGTCAGACTCCATAAAATCTACGCTTATGGGTTTCTCGACGGGATGTGTGGTAAAAACTGAATAGGTTTTTCCCTCTGGCGTGGCGAAAGCTGCCAGCTTGACAGAGGGGGCTAACCAACGGATTAGACTTGAACTAGGCTGTGTCAAATTAGCTTCAAACGGAAATCCGCCAAAGCTAAAGGTCAACGTACAAAAGAAAATTAAAAATAGGCAAATCCCTGCTAACCCCGGAAAAGTCCCTCTAAAAATAAAACCTGTTTGATTCACTAACCCTTCTTTTTGCCACCAGAATTGATCCAGTCTTTCACGCCACTGATGTTGAGCCTTTTTTGCTAATCTACTCCCTACCTCACCATCAAAGTTAGGTTGAATGGTATCGACATAATTTGGGTTTGTAGTCGGCACTTTAGTGCCACCAGCGCTTAAACGCTCATGACAAACATTTAATTCAGAGTGGTGAATCACTGGTAAGTAGTTTGATTGCGAGTAATCGGGGCAAAACGGTAAACCAGCTAGAGTTCCCCAGAAAAGAGCGTGCAGGTAAAAAACCGGGCGGATATAGTCAATTTCTTGTACCAGTGACGGGATAATAAAAGAACTTAGTGCCAAGAGGAACAGTAATTTGCCTCTAGGGAGCAAACAGGAATTTTGCCAGACTGTTACAGCAATCAGACTCAAAATACCCAGAACAATTAAGCTGTGTAGTAACCCAAGTTCTACCAGCATTTGCATGAATAAGTTGTGAGCCGTATCCAACACATACGTCATGTTGTGTTTTGACCCATAGTCTGAAATCACTTGGAACCAACTCGCGTATCCATGTCCCCAAATCGGTGCTTCTTTGAATATCTCCCACCCCGCTTTCCAGATGTCCAGTCTTGCTGTATCCAAAGATAAAGGATTGGCTCTCCAGTTATAGCCAATGGACTGAGCGATGTCCTGTAAACCCTCCTGATGGTTAAAAAGAGAGTAAAGAACATTACCTAAAACCGCCAACAAGATTCCCCCAAGTGCCAAGATAGAAAGGCTTCTGCGTTTCAAACCACAAGCTAAACAATAAAAGAGGCAGATGGTCACATAAACCATACAGAGCAACAGTCCGCCCCGTTGCTGTGTAGCCAGAACGCCTAGAATCAATAAAGTAGAGATTCCCGCCCCAATCAGCCGACTTGCCCAAGTCGATGCTGCAATCGTTGCCCATAAAGTAATGGCAAGTCCGGGTGTGAAATAGGGCCACACCCAACCGGGATTGCCAAAAATTTGAGTCAGCCGTTCAAACCCATAAGCATTATGCAGTAAGCTCTTGGGCAACACCTGTTCAATTCCCCACCCGATACACAAAAACCCAACCCCCGTAACCAGCACCGGACCAAAAACTACAGCCCCGAAGAGTAACGGCCAACCCCGACGCACAATCCGGGCAATCAGAAACGCTAGGGTTCCTATCATCGCCGCCGTCAACAGCATAAAAAATGTCCGTAACCCATAGTGCTGAGTGATACTCGCCTGCAACAGACACTCCAGTTTGGTAGCTATACCCGGAACAATTCGACAGGGTATCCAAGATTGATTGGGTGTGTGAAAGATAGACCAAACTGCCCGTAATCCCATCACACCCACTACACTTAGCCACACGAAACTCAAGACAACGCTCTCACCCCGTCGAAATGACCAATCGCGTCGCTGGAGTGTTTTGCCAAAACTCAAGCTACCAGAAAGAATACCACTCAACAGCGCTATTCCCACCAGCTCAGGTATCGCGGGGAGAGTATGGTCGGGATTGATGGGAACAAGCAAATGGAATACGATAACGATTCCTAATATCAATCCCATGCTAAGCAGCTGCCATCGTAATCTAGGCTGACTCACTTGATATACCGTGTATTCGTTAAGACAGTGCTAGTTTAGTTTATCCTACCCTAAGAGAACCTCTGAAACCGGATGTTTTGTTCACTTCGGCAACTTATCTCGCCTTGTCGGAACCTGATATTACCCAGAAAGGTCAATCGGTGAAGCAGTCGCGTGTAGCAACTGTGATTTATTTGATACTGTTTTAGTGTGGTGTGTGAATTGAACAGCGACGCGATTAGCGTGAGCTGATGTCCTCTAGAGGTTACTAAAACCGTACTGGTGTGATGAGTGAGATAGCGATTTCATTGACAAATGTCTCCAAGTGCTATAGGCGCTATAACCGTCCCCTCGATAGACTCAAAGAAATAGTACTGCCAGGAAAGAGCCGCGCCCAAGCGTTTTGGGCATTGCGTGATATCAACTTGGAAGTCGCCCCAGGGGAGACTCTGGGCATTGTGGGACAGAATGGTTCAGGGAAAAGTACCCTGCTACAGATCATTGCCGGAACCCTGACACCAACGACAGGTGAGGTGTGGGTTAATGGTCGAGTTTCCGCCTTGCTGGAACTTGGAAGTGGGTTCAACCCAGAGTTTACCGGACGGCAAAATGTCTTTTTTAATGGTCAAATTCTGGGATTAAGTCGGGAAGAAATAGCAGCGAAGTTTGATAACATTGCCGCTTTTGCTGATATCGGTGATTTCCTCGATCAACCAGTCAAAACCTATTCTAGTGGCATGGTAGTTCGCCTCGCCTTTGCCGTGGTAGCGAATATCGATCCCACGATATTAATCGTAGACGAAGCCTTAGCCGTTGGTGATGCCCGGTTCCAAGCACGTTGTATGAAACGAATTCGCCAGCTTAAAGAGCAAGGGGTGACTATCCTTTTTGTCTCCCATGATTCAGCCAGCGTTAAAATGCTTTGTACTCGTGCTGCCCTGATGAATTATGGTTCCCTCAGTGAGGTGGGTCAGCCAAAAGAAGTTATTAATCATTATACAGCGCTATTGAGTTCAGACAACCCCCGTAATTATCAAGAGGTTCTTTCGCCTAGAGAAAGGCTAGAGTTCAATCATTGCCAACCGGAAACTTCATCAAACCGAACCCTACCTAGATTACATGAATACAGACATGGTAACCGAATTGCCGTAATCGATGAGGTCAATATTACCAAGAATGATAACAGTAAGGTAGAAACAATAGAAACGGGGTCTCAGTTCAACATTCAGGTCAAGTTAGCCGCTCATACCAAACTGTCCGATCTAGTTATCGGCATTTCCATTAGGAATTTAATGGGGTTGGTTATCTATGGCACGAATACTCAACTATTGAACTGTAAATTACCCCAGCTTGACAGGGAACAAAAATTGACTGTAGAATTTCAACTTCCCTGTAACTTACATAAGGGTATTTATACTGTAACCATAGGAGTTCATTCACAAGAAGGATTAAGTTATGATTGGATTGATGATTTAGTCGTGTTTGAAGTAATTAATGGCAGTCATTGTGAAGGTGTTGTTGATTTGCAAGCTGATGTCCAAATCAAAGCTGATGCCGTTTTTTGTCTAACTCCATAAGTTCAAGAAAATCTCCTAAAGATCCCTCAATTTTTCTAGCTCGTAAGTATGATTGAAGCAAATAACCCAGAAATTGATGTTGATGATTTAATGGAGAAAGTTCGGGAAGAGGTAGCTAAACGTCAAGCTAAACCGTTCACGAAAGAAAATTCCAATCGGCAACCTAGCATTGGCATTAATCCTCTTCTTGCTCACCAGATACAAGCCTTTCTCAATAACGCGGAATCCAAGTCTCAAGTTCGCACAGAGTTTCCCGAAAAGCTGAATCGTTTTCCGTTTACACTCAGTAGACGATTCCAGAAGTTTGTTTTAAGACTATATGCCTTTCTTTTTAAGGAACAACGCGCTGTTAACTTCTCTTTAATTCAAGCGCTAAGAGAGTCTTTTGCACTAAATCAGCAGTTGAGTGAGCAAATCGCGGATCTTCAATCTCAACTCAAGTCGATTGATGAGCGTTATGTCAAAAATCACATCGACATCAAAAATGATTTGGCTCAACAGCAGCAACTTGTTGATTGTATTTTAGATGAGGTTAAATGCCGATTGCCTGAACTCTTGAAGTCAGAGCAACTGCAAAAATTGATCAATCAAAAGACAGGATTAGTTGATGCTTTTTATGTTGCCCTAGAAGACAAGTTTCGGGGGAGTCGAGAGGAAATCATTGAACGATTAAAGGTTTACTTGCCCCGAATTGCACAAGCTGAAATTGACACCAAAAACTTGCCTATTCTCGATCTAGGCTGTGGGCGGGGAGAATGGTTGGAGTTGTTGCGAGATGAGGGATACGTGGCACGCGGGTTAGATATTAATCAGCTAATGCTAGATCAATGTAATACTAAATATCTAGACGTTATTGAATCTGATGCATTGACTTATCTGAAATCTCAACCCGATGCGAGCCTGGGTGCGGTGACAGGATTTCACTTGATTGAACATTTGCCTTTTTCTGTTTTAATAAACTTGATTGAGGAAAGTGTCAGAGTATTAAAGCAAGGAGGGTTAGTAATCTTTGAAACTCCAAATCCTCAGAATGCCTTAGTGGGAACGCATAATTTTTACATTGATCCCAGCCATCTGAAACCCTTACCTAGTGCATTGGTAAAATTTATGCTAGAACACAGTGGATTTGAGCAAGTGGATATTATCAATCTTCATCCTTATGACAAATCGTTTAAACTGAGTGGTTCTCCAGTAGCAGAACGTTTTAATGAGTATTTCTATGGTTCACAAGATTATGCAGTGATTGGGTACAAACCATGAAACCCCTGAAACCTTTAGCCATCGTAACACCTTGGTTTGGTAAGAATCTAACAGGAGGGGCAGAGCAACAAGCGTGGCAAGTGGCTACCCGTTTGGCGAGTCGTGGTTACAAAGTTGAAGTGCTAACCACCTGCTGTCGTTCCTTTCATGACGACTGGGCTGTGAACCATCTTAAAGCAGGAGTTAGTCGGGAGTCTGGGTTACTCATTCGGCGGTTTCCAGTGACTCGTCGCGATCGCGCGGCGTTTGATCAGGTGAATCGGGTTATGCTAAGTTTACCTGCTTCTGGGCTTAAACCGGGTGTTAATCCGGTTAAATCCTGGGAATCGGCTATTTTCTGCTCGGAAAATATTAATTCTCCCAAGTTGCTGAATTATTTGTCCAAAAAATCCCAACTCTATCAAGCGTTTCTATTTATTCCTTATCTTTATGGAGTAATCTTAAACGGGTTGCCTCTTGTTGCCAGTAAAGCGTTTTTGCAGCCCTGTTTGCATGATGAGGTTTATGCTTATCTGCCAGAAATTGCGACTATTTTTCATCAGGCAAAGGGTTTATTATTCAATAGCGACGGTGAATCTCAACTGGCGAGACGGTTATATGGTTCCGGGATTATTCCCAAAAGTGTAGTCGTTGGGGAAGGGATAGAAGTTAGTCAGGATGAGCATTTAACCAATAGGAAAGACAAAGAATACCCAGAACGCTTTATTCTTTACCTAGGGCGTCGTGATCCCACAAAAAACACACATTTTTTAGTCAAGTCTTATCTCAGGTTCAAACAGAATTATCCGAATTCGCTCCTGAAATTAGTTCTGGCTGGTTCAGGTAATCAATCCTATGATTACTTAGAACAGGGTGTGATTGATTTGGGTTTAGTCGATGAACCGGAAAAAGCAGCATTACTCACCAACTGTATCGCCTTATTTCAACCCAGCCGTAACGAAAGCTTCTCCCGTGTAATCATGGAAGCCTGGTTTTACGGGAAACCGGTGGCGGCGAATCGAGACTGTTTAGCAACGGCGATGGCGGTGGAAGCCAGTCAAGGGGGTTGGTTAGCAGGAAGTGAGGTAGAATGGGCAGAATTATTTGCCAAAGTTGATCAAATGGCAGAGGAAGAATTGTTAAGCTATGGGGCTAGGGGTCAAGCTTATGCGAAAGAACATGCAGTATGGGATAAAGTTATTGAACGTTATCAAGTCGCTCTAGGATTATCTAAGCCAGTCAAAGGTTTAAACCCGCCAACAAGACGAGGAAAGCTTAAGGAAATCCATCAACTTCTGCCAAATTTAGCTTATGGTGATGCTATCTCGAATCAGGCACTAGCCATTCGAGATTATCTGCGTCGCTGTGGTTATCAATCCGATATTTTTGTTCGCTATATCGATGAGCGAGTTGCCCATGAAGCAAAAATATTTAAGCCAAATACTATTAGCGAGCAAGCTGGGATCATCTACCACCATTCAATTGGCTCAGAACTTACCGACTATACGATCGCCCATTCCGGTTCTAAGTGCTTAATTTATCATAATATCACACCAGCGGAGTTTTTTCGCCCCTATAGACCTGAATTTGCACAACTGCTGGAAAAAGGACGTGCTGAACTCAAGCAATTAGCTCAATACTTTCCCTTATCCGTAGGTGATTCTGCCTATAATGCCGCAGAACTCGCAGCCGTTGGGTTTCATCAGCCAGGGGTGTTGCCGATAATCGTAGACCCCAGCAAATGGGATATGCCTGCCGATGCTACATTGATGGATCAATTACAGGATGGAAAATCAAATTTACTCTTTGTTGGTCGTATTTCTCCAAACAAATGCCAGACTCATCTGATAGAAGCATTCTACCATTACCTGACGATGGATCAGGAAGCAAGGTTAATTCTGGCTGGATGGGGAGATGCCAATGATCCCTATTACTGTCACCTCCTGGATAGAATACAAGAACTCGGTTTAAAGGATTATGTTTTAGTGTCAGGACTCGTGAGCGAACCTCAATTGCTTGCCTTTTATCGTACATCACATTTATTCTGGTCAATGAGTGAGCATGAAGGATTTGGTGTGCCATTAGTTGAAGCACTATGGTTTGATATTCCGGTTTTGGCATATAAAAGCAGTGCTGTCCCTGAAACATTGGGCGAAGCAGGTATTCTATTTACCTGTAAGGACGATCTGGTTCAAGTCGCTGCTTTAGCCAAGTTACTGGTCAAAGATTGGAGATTACGCAGGACTGTACTTAAAGCTCAACAGAAAAGACGAGATAGTTTTCTACAGACTATAGTTAATAAAAATATACTTAATATCTGTGCCAAATTTTAAAAAAACAAACATTAACCCATGAATATAATTATTAAAGCGGCTAAAACAATAAAGCATAAACTTAAAAATAAAGGGCAGGAAACGCCAAGTTATTTTTTTTCTTTAACCCCAGAATTACCGCTCCCAAAAGGGGTGAGTGAAGATGAACTTCGTAAATATTTAAAATCGGTCTTAGTTGCTGATGCTCCTCCTCAAGAAATGGCGAATTATTGCGACCAAGATTTTCGACGATTTGTCTATACATACGGGTTAGCCCAAGATATATCGGGTAAGTGCTTAGAATTAGGTGCTAATCCCTATTTCACAACTCTGCTACTCAAAGAATTCACTCAACTTGAATTAGTTTTAGCTAACTATTTTGGTTCTCATATTACCGATCACATTGTTCAAAACGTAAACTACAAAGATTTTTACACGGGCAAACAATATTCAACAGAACTTAAATCATTTCACTTTAACATAGAAGGAGATCTATTTCCCTTTAAAGATGAAGAATTTGACGTTGTTTTATTTTGTGAAATCATCGAACACTTGCTGATAGACCCTGTCGCCGTTATCCAGGAAATAAAACGAGTATTAAAGCCAAATGGTGTGCTAATCGTGACAACGCCCAATGTCAGCCGATTAGAAAACGTTAGTAAAATGATTGCTGGAGCTAACATTTATGATCCCTATTCGGGTTACGGATATTATGGCAGACACAACCGAGAATATAATAAGCACGAGTTACAGTTGTTACTCAATTATATGGGGTTTACAATCGAATCGATGTTTACGGCTGATGTCCATGAAAATCATGCCAATCATTACTGCTCAATCGCTCAGCTAGAATCTTTGTTAAAGCATCGAGAACTCGATTTGGGACAATATATTTTTGTGCGGGCGCTCAACCAGGAAAAAGCCGGGAAGAAAAAGCCTGCTTTTTTATACCGAAGTTATCCTGACGATCAGCTAGAGTAATGCCTAAAATTGCCTTTGTTGTTCAGCGCTGCGGATTGGAGGTTAATGGGGGTGCAGAATCGCTCTGTCTTCAGATTGCCCAAAGGATGTCTAAGTATTGGGATTTAGAAATCCTGACAACTTGTGCTTTGGAGTATATGACTTGGCAGAATTACTATTCACCAGGAGTTTCCGAAATCTTGGGAGTGAAAATTAGGCGTTTTGAGGTGGCACAACCGAGAGACGTCGCTAGTTTCAATAGATTATCGGATAAAATTTATTCTCAGATCAGAACTGTATCTCTCGAAGAACAGGAAGCGTGGATGCAAGCTCAGGGACCTTGGTCACCTGATCTGATAAACTATGTCAAACAGTATCAAGGTGATTATGATGCCTTTATTTTTTTCACGTATTTATACGCGACGACTTACTTTATCTTACCCTGGGTCGCTGAAAAAGCATATTTAGCGCCTTTAGCTCATAATGAGTGGACGCTATATCTGAGTATGTGGGATAGGTTATTTGAGAAACCTCGCGGTTTTATCTTTAATGCACCGGAAGAACGGGATTTGATACAAGCACGCTTTCCCAATGCTAACTGTGAAGGACCAATTGTGGGAGTGGCGGTGGAACCCCCCGATGTTTATAGTGCAACAGCGTTTCGGCGTCAATATAAGATTGATGAGCCATTTTTGTTGTATATTGGCAGAATCGATCCGTCTAAGGGATGCGAGGAGTTGTTTCGCTATTTCATCGAGTTGCGATCGCAGGAAACAAAACCCAGAAAGTTAGTCTTGCTGGGAAAGCCTACCATGCCGATTCCCCAACATCCAGATATCCTCGCTTTAGGGTTTGTGGATGAGCAAACCAAGTGGAATACACTAGCTGCTTGTGATATTTTAGTTATGCCATCGCCATATGAAAGTCTATCTATCGCTTTATTAGAGGCATGGGCAGTGCAAAAACCTGCTTTAGTTAATGGTAACTGTGATGTATTGGTGGGACAGTGTAGGAGGGCAAACGGTGGATTGTGGTACGGTAGTGCAGATGAGTTCCAAGTTGCTCTGGACATAATGGATGAACGGGTTATGAACCAATTAGGAGTTCAAGGACAAAATTTCGTGAAAAATGAGTATATTGGGGAAGCGATAGAAAGTAAATACTTGTGTATTATTAAAAGTAGGTAATACAAACAAGTTTTGTGAGATATAATAGATTCAATTTATTAAGCTGTTCGGCATTTAAACCATAATGTTAGGAACTGCGAAATCCTTGTGGTGCAACCATCTTGGTCACTGCCCATTCCCAATTTAAATGCATAACAGCTTATTAATGAAAAATTAAATGATTATGAAGGAATTGATTGATAGTAGTATTGCAAAACTCAATTTAGGTATAGTTTGCCCAATGGCGAATGAAGCTGATTTAGCGATGACGTTTGTCAAAAAAACTTTAGGACAATGTGAAGGATTTGCCTCTGTTACCTTTTTCGCCGTTATTGATTGTGCTAGTACTGATGATACTCTAGATATTTTACTAATTTTGGCGGAGTCGGAATCTCGATTGAATGTAGTTTGGGCGCCAGAAAATCGTTGTGTTGTTGATGCTTATGTTAGAGGATACAAAGAAGCGATATATGCTGGATGTGATTGGATTTTAGAAATTGATGCTGGCTTTAGTCACCAGCCCTCAGATATCCAAAAATTTTTTCCCAAAATGCTTCAAGGTTTTGACTGTGTTTTTGGAAGTCGATTTTGTCAGGGAGGAAGCATAAAAAACAGTCCCCTAAGTCGTCGTTTGATTAGCCGAGGAGGAACTATCATAACCAACCTACTCCTAGGAACAAAACTTACTGATATGACCAGTGGATTTCAAATGTTTACCCAACAAAGTCTCAAGTATATTCTGAGTCAAGGTATTAAATCTAGATATCATTTCTTTCAAACAGAAATAAAATTCCACTGTCGTCAATTAAAAATTGCTGAAGCGCCTATTCATTACCAAGCTGCTAGTCCCAGCGTCCATAGGGCAGCTATTCATGATGCGTTTAAAAATCTGGGACGCCTCTTTTTAGAAAGACAGTTTAAAGGGGCTAAAAAATTAAAAATTCAATCCAATAATAATTGAGTAAATAGATCCATGTATATATCTAATAAAGAAAAAGTAGCTGTTGTTGTTACATCTATTGGAAAACCCAATAAAGTTTTATCCAGACTTGCTTCAGAAAGTAATAAAAATAAATGGGATTTTCTCCTTATTGGAGATTTAGATAGCCCGTCCGATTTTAATCTTAAAGGATGTGATTTTTATAGCCTCGAACGTCAGCTAGCCAGTGAATTTAAGTTTGCTCAACAATGTCCTACCCGACATTATGCTCGGAAAAACATTGGCTATCTTCTCGCCATAAAAAATAAAGCATCAATCATTATCGAGACAGATGATGACAATATGCCTCGTGAAGAATTCTGGCAATATCGGACAAGAAAACAAAATGTTATTACCGCGAGCAACATGGGATGGATAAATGCCTACAGTTATTTCACAGAAGCTAACATTTGGCCAAGAGGTTTTCCACTAGATTCTATTCTGGGTAACCAACTTGATTGGGATTCCTTTGAAATTTCACAGGTAGATTGTCCCATCCAACAAGGGCTTGCAGATGGCAATCCTGACGTTGACGCAATATATCGTTTAACACTACCCTTGCCACAATACTTCAGGAAAGATAGACGCTTAGCACTAGCACAGGGTTCTTGGTGTCCATTTAATAGCCAGAATACAACTTGGTGGTTTGATGCCTACCCATTATTGTATCTACCAGCATACTGTTCCTTTCGTATGACTGATATTTGGCGTAGTTTCATTGCTCAGGCAATTGCTTGGGTAAATGGTTGGTCAGTTTTATTTCACGAACCAACTGTGTGGCAGGATAGAAATCACCATAACTTAATGAAAGATTTTAGCCAAGAAATAGATGGGTATCTAAAAAATCGCGAAATCTGCCAAACCCTGGCAAAATTGCAACTAGAACCTGGCACAGATAAATTGATGGATAATATGCGGACTTGCTATGAGAGTCTGGTAAATCTTTCTGTCATAGCTCCAGAAGAACTTAATCTCCTTGAGGCTTGGTTAAGCGACTTAGAATCCTTAGCCTAACGACTCACAAGAACCTTTTTAATTCACCCTTAGTTGTATGAGATTATGAAATCATTCAAAAGCAAAACTATCCGTTATTTGGTATTAGGACTACTTTTGTTTCTTGTATTCACAGTTCATCTTTGCAGCCCTGTAAATCAGGTCGGTGATTCAAGGTGGGCTGCTCATACATCAGTAAGTATTATTAAAGAAGGCAATACTAACTTAGATGAGTATAGTGGTGAATTAGCCAGAGGTCAATATGCTATTGAAAATATTAATGGACATCAATATACAATATTTCCAATCGGCACTTCACTTTTATCTGTTCCTGTTATTTTTCCTATAGTTTATCTTTTTGATAAGAATATAGATTTACTTGTAGAATCCAATTTTATTTCTGTAATTTTTCCATCAATTAGAGATCATTATGAAGCCCATCATGAGATTATTAATTCAGAAAAACTTGGTATTTTAGCCTTCAATCCCGAACTTCAAATATTTGTTGCGTCTTTTTTTGTAACGGTTACAGCTCTATTTATTTATTTAATATCCAATTTTTTTCTCGATAGTTGGTCTTCTTTGGCTGTAACTTTTATCTTTGCTTTTTGCACCTCGTCTTGGTCAACAGCTAGTCGCGCTCTTTGGCAACACGGACCATCAATGTTGATGTTATCTATTTGTCTATACCTGCTACTGGTGGCAAAAAATAAACCTTGGATAATTCAATTCGTTGGTATACCTCTAGCATTTTCCTATGTAGTTAGACCAACCAATAGTTTATCTATCATAGCGATCTCAGTTTTTATATTCATTAAGTATAGGCGGTACTTTTTACATTTTGTTGCGTGGGGGTTAACCATCGGTATTCCTTTCCTAATGTACAATTTGTCTATATATCACCACATTCTATCTCCGTATTATCAACCTTCTCGGCTTGCTTCTAGTCCTTATTTTCTGGAAGCGCTCCTTGGAAATCTCATTAGTCCATCTAGAGGGTTATTTATCTTCACTCCCATATTCCTTTTTTCTCTAGGAGGCGTGATTTGGCTTTTTAAAGTCAAGCGAATCAGTGCCTTGGACTATTGCTTACTTGCGATTTTAATTTTACATTGGCTTTCTATTTCTTCTTTTCCTCATTGGTGGGCTGGATATTCATTTGGTCCAAGATTTTTCTCAGATATGATACCTTACTTCATGTATTTCTTAGTACGAATGATGCAAGGAATAGAGACAATTTATCATAATATAAACAAAAGAGTTATAGTTAGTATTTTTGTCCTTTTTACCATAGTTAGCCTCTTTATTCACTACAGAGGAGCTACACATTATCAGGTTAATTACTGGAATGCTATTCCAGTGAGTGTTGACCAATTTCCAGAAAGACTATGGGATTGGCAAGATATTCAATTTATGAGAGGACTTTAAGCAAATTTAAATTCAATTAATGCTAAAAATTTTGATTGATGCAACTCCCCTCGCTCCCAAACCTAGTGGAGTAGGTCTCTATGTAGCGAATTTAATCCACTTTCTTGTTTCCCAACAAACGCGAGAAAGTTTTCAGTTAGGTATAATTTATCAACCTGGCTTTAAAACTTGGCTGCAAGGCAGACTAGATATCCCTGACTTTCTTGATCAGTATTCTAACTATCATTTACTCCCTATACCTGTCAGAATATCTAACGTTTTACTTGATTACTTTCCTAATTTATTCCCTATCTATTTAGATAATTATGTACGCTCTATCGATATTGTTCATGGAACTAACTATAATGTTTTTCCTTATAGACAGCCTTTAAAGGTAATGACTATCTACGATCTTACCTGTGTTAAGTATCCTCAGTATATTAACTCTGTGGTGAAAACATATTTCAAACGTATTAAACAATGTCTTCAGTGGACAGATCTAGTATTAACTATTTCCGAGAGTGCTAAACAAGATATTGTTGATTACTTGAAAGTCAAGCCTGAGCGCATCTGGATAACACCCTTGGCGAGCCGCTATTCTGGAAAAGATGAGGGAATAGCGTCACTCGAACATCCCCAAGTCGCTTATGATTTTTCGCGACCTTATCTGTTGTTTGTAAGTACGCTAGAGCCGCGTAAAAATATTATTGCAATTGTTGAGGCATTTAACTATCTCAAAGCAAAATATAAGATTGAGCATCAATTAGTGTTAATCGGTCAGAAAGGCTGGAAATATAAGCCGATTTTGAGTGCGATCGCGCATTCGCCCTGGCACGAGGAAATTTATCATCTCGATTATCTCAGTGACAGTTATGTAGCTTGGTTTTATAAACAGGCGGATGTTTTTGTCTATCCCTCCCACTACGAAGGCTTTGGTCTTCCAGTTCTCGAAGCGATGACCCTAGGCGCACCTGTTGTTACCTCAAATACCTCCTCTCTCCCGGAAGTCGCTGGCGATGCAGCCCTTCTCATTGACCCTAATGACCCAATCCAATTAGCTGAGGCTATCTTAAAAATTATCAGTGACACCCAATTCCGCCAGGACTTAATTCAAAAGGGCAAAGCAAGAGCTAAACTATTCTCTTGGGAAAGAACGGCGCAAGAAACCCTAAACGCCTATAAATCTCTACTCAGTTAATAAATTATTCAATCGCTTATTCAACCTTGTCTTCTCCCCTATTAATCAACCTCTCCATTCTATTTTCCAAACCCACTGGCATCGCCACGTATGCTGCCAACGTATTCCCCTACTTAAAACCCCTGAATCCCACTCTGCTCATTTCACCCGTCGCGTCGAACCACTTCCCCCTCGCCTCTGACTTTATCGGTTACCCTGTTCCCGCCAATCTTAGCCCCGCCCACGGAACAAAAGGTCACTTCCGTCGCTTGTTATGGACTCAACTCCAACTTCCCCGCCTCTACCACAGCTTAAAATCTTCCCTCCTCTTTTCTCCCATCCCTGAAGCCCCCCTTAATAGCAAGTGTCGCTATGTCGTAATGGTTCATGACCTAATCCCGCTACGCTTTCCCAAACCTAACTCCCCTCTCACCCCTTACTTCCGTTACTATATCCCCCAAGTTCTTACCCAAGCCCAACATATCCTCTGTAACTCCATCGCCACCGCCAGAGACATTACCGACTTTTACCCTATCCCCGCCGCCAAAATCACGCCCATTCCCCTAGCTTACGACGCCAACCACTTTCGCCCCCTCTGCGCCCCTCTGCGCCAACCTCTGCGCCCCTCTGCGTTTCTCAAAAAGCCCAATGAAGCAACTCCAGCTAACCATAATCCCTACTTCCTCTACATCGGACGCCATGATCCCTATAAAAACCTACACCGACTGATCGACGCCTTTGCTAATTTGCCTAACTGTGGCGACTATGAACTGTGGATCGCCGGGTCAAGTGACAAACGATACACCCCTAAACTTCAATTCCAAGCCAACCACCTCGCTTTAAGCCATCAGGTTAAATTTCTCAACTATGTTCCCTACAACCAACTACCCATACTTCTCAATAACGCGATCGCACTCATCTTTCCCAGTCTCTGGGAAGGCTTTGGACTCCCGGTTCTGGAAGCCATGGCTTGTGGGACTCCCGTCATCACCTCCAACCTCTCCGCCCTCCCGGAAGTAGCAGGCGACGCGGCTATCCTAGTGAACCCTTACAACACCTCAGAACTCTCCGCAGCGATGCACTCTATCGCCACCGACAGCCAACTGCGATCGCGCCTTAGCACCCTCGGACTCCAACGCGCCCGTCAATTTAGCTGGGCAAAAACTGGACAGAAAACGGTTGAAGTTCTACAAAACTATCTTTAAAAAAAAAGAGGGATTTACCCTCTGTTCAAACCCAAAAAATTTTTGGATGTATAAACCTGTCCTGACACCGGAATTACTCTTCCGTCGCTGACACAAACTCTTCTTCTTCAATCCCCTCTTCTTGAGATTCAGGATTAACGCCTTCCTGTTGTGCCAGCATCTTCTCCCGATACTTCTGAGCCATTTCTTCTGCCTTATCGTAGACTTGATCCCGATTGTTGATCATATCTCCCGGTTCAGGTTCCAACTGCTTCGTTGACAGAGAAATCCGACCGCGTTCGGCATCCAAGTCAATGATCATCACTTTCAATTCATCATTGACATTAAACACACTATGAGGCGTGTCAATATGATCATGAGAAATTTCTGAAATGTGTAGCAATCCGCTCACACCACCAATATCAATGAACGCACCGTAAGGCTTAATACCCCGTACCGAACCAACGACCACTTCACCGACTTCTAAGCGGTTCATCTTGCGCTCAACCAAAGCGCGACGGTGAGAGAGAACCAAACGGTTTCTGTCTTCGTCTACCTCTAAGAATTTCAGGGGCAGTTCTTCGCCGACTAAATCTTCTTTCGGTTTGCGAGTACTAATGTGGGAACCGGGAATAAAACCTCGTAGCCCTTCAATGCGAACCAACGCCCCACCTCGGTTTGTGGCAAAAACCAAAGAACGAACGGTCGCGTCTTCAGTTTGAAGCTGGCGCACCCGCTCCCAAGCCCGCATATACTCAATACGCCGAATGGAAAGGGTAAGCTGTCCATCTTCATTCTCGTCTGTCAAAATGAAAAATTCTCGCGTTTCATTTGACTGCAATACTTCTTCGGGAGCGTCAACCCGATTAATTGACATCTCCTGTATGGGAATATAAGCGGCGGTTTTAGCACCAATGTCAATCAGAGCGCCTCTTGGCTCCAGACTGAATACTGTACCTGCGACAATATCACCAGGGCTAAAGTGATAATCATACTTGTCGAGGAGGGCGGCAAAATCGTCGTGAGTGAAGCCAATATCTATTGTATTTGTGTTCTGACTGAGCATGTGCGTTGTGTTTCCTTGTTTAATCTCCGTAATGACTATGCCTCCTGTCGATGTACTCGCACGTCGGTATTGTGCCACCTACACCTACATTGCTTTGTCTCAACCTTATTTTAAAAGATTTAATAAAGTCCAGACAGGTAATTATAACTCAATCTGGATTACCGCTCATTCGTGTATAGACAAAACTACCCGAAGCTAGATAATTTGACCATATCGCATCCTAGCGGCTAGATGCTATTGCCTGTTCAAAGTGCCTGACGGCTTGCCTCTGACTCGATCTGAGTTACAGACTCAATCAGAGGCTTGACCTTGAACTCCCAGTTAGAGACACTGTAGAAGTTATGGCGTGACATCCCAGTGAGGACTTTATTCAGTTGGTTGATCCCGCTCCATACGTGCTTACGCGGATTCACTCCGAGCAAGGCGGTTATGGAGCGGGGTAATCGTTCAGACAAATTCATGGCTCTACGTGCCAATACTAATGCGGCAGCTTCATTGCTCCCCATACCATACATTCGAGCATATTTCACCAAAGCTAAGAAGCTAGACCATGCTGGATTACGGCGAATGACTTCAATTCCTGCATTCCCACATTGCAACACTAATTGCTCTATAAATCGACTGTAGGCAAAGTTTGACAACATTCGAGAATACTTTTTACCACGCTCACGTAATTGTGTTTTTTTAGTGTTGAAGTCGAGATTCTCAAAGCAAATTGGCACTCCAAAGTACAAAGCCAGATTTACCAATGAATTGCAAACATCCGCAATAATGGCGATGGTTTGACCGCGCCGTTTAGAACTGACATCAAACGATAAACGTCCTTTAGTAACCAAATTCCCGTCATGATCTACCGCAGCATAGCCAATAGATTTTGGATTGATGTCAATCCCAATACAACCATATTGCCGAGGTTTGGTGACTCGCTTAGGTATACTCAGGTCAACTGTGACTGCCCAAAACCAGCGCAAATCCTTGGTGTAGAATCGGTGCGTCATTGCCACGCCGTAGCGGATTGGCGCTTGATATCCGGTCTTCTTATTCGTGGTGAATCCAGGCGTTGACAATGCTTGTTCTAGTTTGTCCTGACCATAAGGAAACGGATCAACCGAACATTCTAATATCTCACCATACTTTGTTTTTAGGCATTCTGGAACACGGAGCTTGAGGGTAGCACCATCGAATTGAAAAACCTGATTACCACAGGTTTCACCTTTGGAACCGAGAAAGAGGCAGTCAGGTTGTTTACTGATAGTGACTTGAATCGGAGCTGTTTTTAATGCTGATATTTGACTTTCTAGGTGCGTGATGTATCGCTTTTTGTGATGAATAGCAAATCGCTTACTTTGCCATGAGGTTCTGTGCGTATCAAGGTAACAGAACAGTTTTAGATTTGTCGATTGCTTTTTGTTTTGCCACTTGCCAGAGTAATGCTTACGAGAGTCTTTTAACGACTTTTCAGCCTTGCGTAACCAGTCTTTAGCCGATTTGAGCTTGCCTTCGAGTTGCTTAATGTGGTTGACATGGCATTTCTTAGCAGAGTTAATTTTCCCATCTGCATCTGCAATAACCGCGCCGGCTTGACGCTTGTTGATTTTGAAAGTCTGTTGAATTAGTGTGTTTAGCTTTGATTTGTTGCTGGAACCTTTAAGACGCTGATTGACAGTGAAGATCAACGCAAACCGATAAACCTCGCTGTAATCAGCTATGAAATTTTGCAGAATGACAGGGAATTGATCGGTTGCGTAAGTCTTCATAACCATTCATTTTATTGAGATAAATCATCCATAATGCCTACCAAGTTAATGACTTACCTCAATATATAGACGTTCTGGGAGTTTGGTCTAGTTCTGGGTAGAAATTACCGAACAGCTTCTAACCCCTGTTGAGATCGAGAATTACACAAAACTTTATAAAGATAGATTATCCTAAATCGCGAACTGATCAAACTGCTGTCTGCTAAGGATTGGGCGTCCCTTACTGTAAAACCTGTTGCTCCTCTGAAGCAGGAGTGATTAAGGAGGCTGATGTCTCCGAATCATCCGACTCGTTGGGGATAGCTGGTGGTATCGGGGATATCTCTGGATTATCGAGTTCAGTATTATTTCTGAGATGCTCTAGGGTTTCGATAAAATCGCGAATGCCCTGAAACTTCCGATAAACTGAGGCAAACCGGACATACGCTACTTCACTCTCGTGTCGTAGGTAGCGCAGGACTAACTCACCCACTTCATCACTGGTAACCTCCCGCCCATAGTGCTGCTGAACTTCAGCTTCAATCTCATCGACTATCGCTTCTAGACGTCGTTGGGAAACTCCTGTTTTCTCACAAGCTCGCACCATTCCCCGTAATAACTTAGAACGGTCGAAGGATTCTCGCTTACCATCCCGCTTCAGGACAGTAATCGGCACAAATTCAATCCGCTCATAAGTCGTGAAGCGATGTTTACAAAGCAAACACTCCCGACGACGCCGAACACTTTGTCCTGCTTCTGTTGAACGGGACTCCAAAACGCGGCTGTCGGTGTGCTGACAATAGGGGCATCGCATAATAGCAAGTTTTTTCCGACTGGTTAAATACAGAAAATTGAGCCGATACAAGTCTATCTAATGTCTTCCTGCTCGAATCCCTGTCGGCAAAAGTAATCAGATAGACTCATGTAGGCTCAGAGTATCCTAGAGAGCTGATCAAATTCACGATCAATCTAAACGATGGCGCTCTCCAGGAGAGAAGACAGCGCCACAGGGATCTACTTTTCAATCCGAGGCGGTTCCCGGAACGCGATCGCAAAAAACAGAACGCCTAGAGCGCCAATCAAAACAAAGATATAAATGAGGCTTTCCATATCACAACTTACCCAATTATCTGCTGTACTACCAGTTTACCTTGCTCAGTCAACCACAATAGCGAAAGAGGCAAAAGAAAAATAAAGTTTTCTCTTGCCCTCCATGATTATGGTAGAGACGTAGCATGCTACGTCTCTACTGCAATATTTAGACCGCTTCTTTTTTCCGAGTGGTCTTATCACCCACTTTCTGGAACAGACCGAATTCGACTTGTTCGTCTAGGTCAGGATCAACCCCAGCAAATACATCTCGGAACAGAGTCCGGGAACCATGCCAGATATGACCAAAGAAGAACAACAGCGCAAATACCGCATGACCGAAGGTGAACCAACCCCGTGGACTTGTACGGAATACCCCGTCGGAGTTTAAGGTTTCACGATCAAATTCAAACGGTTCACCCAATTGAGCTTTACGGGCATACTGCTTAACAACAGCAGGATCTTCAATGGTTTTACCATCCAAAAGACCGCCGTAGAATGTCGCTGTAACACCAGTTTGCTCAAAGCTATATTTCGACTCAGCCCGTCGGAAGGGGATGTCCGCCCGAACAACACCATTGGCATCGGTTAAGACAACGGGGAAGGTTTCAAAGAAGTTGGGCATACGGCGCACCGTCAATTCTCGACCTTCGCCATCAGTAAATACTGGATGACCTAACCAAGCTTCGGCAATACCATCACCCTTATCCATGGGACCAGTGCGGAACAAACCGCCCTTAGCCGGAGAGTTGCCAATATAGTCGTAGAACGCTAGCTTCTCTGGAATCTGATTCCACGCCTCTGAGGGGCTGGCTCCGTCTGCCATCGCCATTTCCACACGGCGATCAATTTCTTCATGGAAATAGCCTTGATCCCATTGATACCGGGTTGGACCAAACAGTTCAATCGGCGTAGCCGCAGAACCGTACCACATTGTACCCGCCACCACGAACGCCGCAAAGAATACGGCGGCAATACTGCTAGAGAGTACTGTTTCGATATTCCCCATCCGCAGCGCTTTAAACAGTCGCTCTGGGGGTCGAACCGTCAAGTGGAATAACCCAGCAATAATTCCGACAATACCCGCAGCGATATGATGAGCAACGATACCGCCTGGGTTAAAGGGGTTAAATCCTTCTGGACCCCAGGCTGGGGCTACAGGTTGAACGCTACCTGTTAGACCATAGGGATCAGATACCCACATTCCCGGACCAAAAAGCCCAGTCTGGTGAAACGCCCCAAAGCCAAAGCAGAGAAGACCAGACAAGAACAGGTGAATGCCAAACATTTTTGGCAAATCCAGCGCCGGTTCACCCGTGCGAGGATCTCTAAACAGTTCTAAATCCCAGTAAACCCAATGCCAGCAGGCGGCTAAGAACAACAGACCTGCCAGAACAATGTGAGCAGCGGCGACGCCTTCAAATGACCAAAAGCCGACATCTGTCGCTGTTTCGCCACTAATACTCCAACCCCGCCAGGATTCAGTGACCCCTAAACGCGCCATGAACGGCATCACGAACATCCCTTGACGCCACATGGGATTGAGGACTGGATCACTCGGATCAAATGTGGCTAGTTCGTATAGAGCCATCGAACCAGCCCAGCCTGCCACAAGGGCAGTGTGCATCAAATGCACAGCAATCAGACGCCCTGGATCATTCAGGACGACTGTATGTACTCGATACCACGGTAGTCCCATCGACTACGCTCCTCCTAGAGATAGAGTTTCTACTTTGACGCTTCTTTTGCTAAAGATGTTAGAAATTGATCTTACCCGCCTAAAAGCGTGAACCGATGACCTTTTCCGGTTATTCTTCATGTTCCAAACAGCTAGGCGGGTTAGTCTTGACTTTAAAGAAGTGTAACTTTTGTTAGAAACGATTGCAAGCACAGGGGACGTTTTGACCCAACGTAACGTAGAGACGTACCATGCTACGTCTCTACCCAATCGCTGATCACCCATCGCTAGTTTCTGAGGAGAGATTCAAAACACTCGGCGCTGTGGTCAATCGCTCAACCACTTGTTCTGCACTCATTAAGCGTTTGAGGACAACTTGACCAATAGTTTTGGCGGATTGGGGTGAAGCATCCGGTGTCGGTTTAACTTCTACCATCAATACCGCATCCTCAACCCGATATAGCCATAACTTTTCCCCCTGTTCCAAGATGCAAAGGTTGAGGCGGATGATTTCGGGTTCCCGTCGCCAAGCATTGACATTCCAAAGTCCTCCAAACTCCCAAACTCGTCCCACAGTCCAGCCATCGGATAGAAAAAAGTACTTTACAGACATTTGTATTACATTTAGGGAACTGGTGTTCTAGTGCAGCATGGCAAAAATAGTTTTGTTGTTTCAGTCTGTATTGATAATAGGGGAGATGGGGAAGATAGGGTAGATGAGAGAGATGGGGAGTCGGAGCGAGTTGAGTCGCATTCCTGGTGAGACCACGATAATAGTGAAAATAACCCCTCCATACAACCAGGTTTCCTGGAGCGAACCCCAGGGTCAAAACTTTACCTTTCCCATTTTGCAGCAGGATCAAACCCGAGTAGCTTGGAGGCTGGGCAGTGAGTCTGGGTAAATGGATTGGCATACTGGTTTTTATCATTTCACTATTTGTTTTGTGGCAAATTCGGCAGATTCTCATGCTTATATTTGCCGCAATTGTGATATCTAATGCCTTAAATATTCTGGTAGAGCGATTCCAGCGATCTGGAATGCAGCGATTTTTTGCAGTTCTGCTGTCGCTTTTTCTCCTACTGTGCATTTTGGTCGGATTTTACTTCTTAATCGTCCCTCCTTTTGCCGAACAATTTTTACAACTAAGTGAGTTAGTTCCTCAGGGTATAGAACAATTAAGCGAGTGGATAGAAGCTTTAGAAGCAGATTTTTCATCGGGATTGCTCGATCAGTATATCCCAGATATTAACCAGTTGCTGCAACAGCTTCCTCCCTTAATCAATCGGGTGTTAGGGGGCGGATTCACGTTTTTCAATAATGCTTTGGGTGTCCTCCTGAATAGTTTACTTGTCCTGGTATTAACATTGATGCTCCTTGCCGATCCTCACCCTTACCAAAAAAGCTTTGTTCGCCTTTTTCCGTCATTCTATCGGCGTCGAGTTGATGAAATTTTGCAGCGGTGTAATGAATCGTTACGGGGATGGCTAGCCGGTATTCTGTTTAACATGGCAGTCATTGCGTTGTTAAGTTTTTTCGGCTTGCTGCTGTTGGGAATTCCCCTGGCACTGGCACAGGCTACGTTAGCGGGTATTTTAACATTTATTCCCAATCTTGGACCCGTGGTGAGTGTGATCCCACCTATTGCGATCGCGCTGCTGGATTCGCCCTGGAAAGCCATTGCTGTATTGATTCTATATATTGTGATTCAGCAGGTTGAAAGTAATTTACTCACACCGTTAGTCATGGCGCAACAGGTATCCCTTTTACCCGCTATAACATTGCTCGCCCAGTTATTTTTCGTCACCTTCTTTGGATTTATAGGATTATTATTAGCCCTTCCCCTAACAGTGGTGGCTCAGGTTTGGCTCAAGGAGGTTCTGGTTAACGATATTCTTGACCAATGGCATCATCCGAGTCACAAGGATGCTCAATCTGTGGCAACAACATTTGCTGTCTCTCCCACTGCTGATATGGTAAGGGATGAGGAAGATGAGGGAGATGAGGGAGATGGGGGAGTTGTGAGTTAACTAAAAACTCTACCTTGTTTCCTCTTTCCTGTGACACACCGAGCGAAGTCGAGGTGTTCCCTGTTCCCTGTTCCCTGTTCCCTGTTCCCTTTTTGATTGTGCGAACCTTAGCTGATATCAATGATAAAATTCACCATCGTCGTGCAGTCGTCTGGACGGTCGAGGAATTAAAAGCGCGAGTCGCCGATATCGGTGTCACCCAGGCGGCTAAGAACGTCGATGTGATTACCACAGGTACATTTGAGCCAATGGAGTCATCGGGCGCGATTATTAATTTAGGTCACACAGACCCCCCGATTAAGATTCGTAAATGCTGGTTAGATGGTGTACCTGCTTATGCTGGCTTTGGTGCGGTGGATTTGTATTTAGGCGCGACTCAAGTTGTGGACTCTACCGATATGGGAGATCTGCTAGAGATCGAGGAATCTAGGGAACGGGGTGGTTCTCATGTAATTGAAGACTTGATTGCTGGTAAACCCGTGCAGTTGCGGGCGATTGGACAGATGACTGACTGTTATCCTAGAGCCTCTTGTGATACGACGATTACTCGCGAAACGATTAACCAGTTCTATCTCTACAATCCGCGCAATCTCTATCAAAATTTTATCGTCGGCGTCAATGGGGGCGATCGCCTCTTGTACACTTATCTTGGTCCGCTCCAGCCCAGATTAGGCAATGCAGTCTACTCCAATCCGGGAGCAATTTCCCCGCTACTTAACGATCCCGAACTTAAGCTGATTGGGATTGGTACGCAAATTTTCTTGGGTGGGGGTATTGGGTACATCGCTTGGGAAGGGACTCAACATTTTCCCCTCCAGAAACGCCTACCCAATCATACCCCCATTGGTCCAGCCGCTACATTGGCGTTAATTGGAGATGCCAAGCAGATGAATCCCAAGTGGGTACGGGGTTGCTACTTTAAAAATTATGGTCCGTCTCTGATGTTGGGCGTTGGTGTACCCTTACCTGTTTTGAGTGAAGAGGTGGTTCAGCATTGTGCTGTATCGGATCAGGATATTGTCGCCCCAGTGGTTGATTTCTCGATTCCCCGTCGCGTTCGTCCCACCTTCGGATTAGTCAGCTATGCCCAGCTAAAGCAGGGGCGGATTACTATTGACGGCAACTCTGTGCGGACAGCACCTTTGGCAAGTGTATTTCGTTCACGGCAAGTTGCTTTGGAATTAAAGCAATGGATTGAACGGGGCGAGTTTACGCTCACCGAACCCGTAGCATCCATTCCCATGGATCGTTCCTTTCTGCCTCAAGACCGCTGGGGTTCTCAACTGAGTATAGAGTAAACTAATCCCACAACTTTAGGTCGTGGGATTAGCAGTCATCTGTCATCTGTCATTTGTCCTTTGTTATATTAACACTTTATTGGTAATTCCTCATAGCCGCCCCTAACTACCGCTTCTACCTCATCGGTGAAGCGCAGGATGGGCGGCGGAATCAGGCTCAAGTCCTAATCAAGAATCTCTCTTAGGAATTATCTTTACCCGGCTTGTCCTTACGTTGAACTGGTTTGGATAAGGGTTCTGAACGCTTGGGTGAGGTTCTTTTTCCTGTTGTCGAACGATCTTCGCCCGAACCACGATGGGGAAAACTCTTTTTAGGTCTTGACCCTTTGCGTGGACGAAACTTATTGGATCGCCTTTTGGGTGCATGAACGATACCAATATCATTGCCTTCCTCAATCATCAGGGTATTGGTATGCAGTTTGACGTGCAAATCCCAAAAGTGATTAATCACCTTTTCCCCCAGCAATCCCTTGAGCTGAAGCTTGAAAAATTTGGTTTTCTCTGATTCTCTGCGGGGAGACTGCTTGATTTTGACAATAACGTCTTCATTCTCCCGCGACTGGTAAATGACTTGACCCCGAATTGAAAAATAACCTTCTGGTAATTGCTCGGTTGGTTTAGGTTGAGGATGATCTGGAGACGTTTGTGCCTCAGGGGTTGACTCTTCCGGTGGCGAGTCGGTTGATTCTGAAGCCGTCGTTTGATCTTGATTGAGTGTTTCCGGTTCCCAAACACCGACAATTTGGACGTGCAAATTTCCGTCTTGTTGTCTCGTGCGAGGGTAAACTACCCAAAGATGGGATAGAGCTAAATCGAGATGGTTTTTCACCAAACTCATCACCCGACCCAGTAAGACGGCATCAATTAAGGTACCGTCATCTGCCAGTAGAGTACCCCTTGTCAATTGCTCTTGAGAGGGCATATATTTTCCCCGAATCAGCCCGATTGCTCGGTACTGCATGGGTTCACTGGGCGGAGGAATAGGTTGTTGTCGTTGGACATCTGATGGCATTGTCCCGGTTGAATCCGTTGTAGTAGATGAGTTAGTCACGTTTTGAGAATTGCCATTGGGTGGGGCTGAGTGTGGCGGTTGCACACTGGATGCTTCTGGCAGATTTTCACCAGAAGACTGGGGTGAGTCGGTAGACCGATTCACAGAAGGACTCATATAACCTCCTAGCGGCGGAGACACATTCCCTTGTGGGAGATTTGGACTGACTGCTTGAATTTTAGTTTGTTCAACATCCTTACTGGAGTGGTGCAATAGCTAGAATGACTCTCCTAGCTATGTTTTCACCGAAAATTAACAACGTAAGGAAACTCAGTATCAGTCTGCCCATTTTACAAAATGCAGTCATAAGACTGGTACATCCGCAAAGTTTATGGAATCTTTACTCGCAGCAATCTGCACTCTATTCAAATTTGGCGGGAAAATAGGGGAGTGCCGATAAATTTGAGTAATCCGTTACACAATAGTTAAGAGGACAAGAGATGAGTGAATCATCCATCAATTCCTTACTGGAGAACCTAAAAAACCCTGATGAAAACGTCCGCAAGCAGGCAACCGAAGAACTCTGGCGTATCTGGTTCTATCAAAAGGGCATCTCCGGCATGGAACGGCTAGGGCGGACACAGATTTTATTAGAACGTGGGGAAACCGCTCAAGCTGAAGCACTGCTGACCCAGATTATTAGAGAGCAACCTGATTTTGCCGAAGCGTGGAATCGACGAGCCGTTCTTTACTACCTACTTAAACAGTATCAAAAGTCAAGGGACGATTGTCAGCAGGTTGTCCGACTCAATCCCATTCATTTTGGGGCGCTGCATGGTTTGGGATTGTGTTATATGGCGTTAGGAGATTATCAAGCGGCAATTACAGCCTTTCGCAGGGCGTTGGACATTCAACCCTATTCTTTAATTAATCAAAAGTTTATTCTTGAATGCACGGCGCGGTTGAGTTAGGGGGTATTAACAGATGGGGAAGATGGGGATGATGGGGATGATGGGGATGATGGGGATGTGTAGAGACGTAGCATGCTACGTCTCTACAGGGAGGTAAATTTGGTGAACATAAATCAACCTAGTCCCTTACAACCAGGTAATTTGCTCCGGGTGATTGCTCCGAGTGGGGCGTTAAGAGAGGTTGACGCATTCCATCAGGGAGTAGAAATTTGGCGTCGCCGAGGCTATCGGGTTGAATTGCCAGCCAATTGGGATGCTAGAGAGGGTTACCTAGCGGGTACAGATAACCAACGACGTCAGCAGTTAGCCGCCGCTTGGTATGACCCAGACTGTCGGGGAATTCTTTGTATCCGAGGCGGCTATGGTAGCGCCCGTCTTCTGGAAGACTGGACGTGGAATTCTCCAGTAATATCGCCCCAGGTTGTAGGGGCGGGTTTGACCGATAACGCTACCCCAGAAACCGATAACTTGACTAAACCCGCCCTGCTTGGGGAACAGGGGCGCAGCGGCGCACAGGTCAATCAAATTGATCAAAGGAGTCTTGAGCCAAAATCCCCTATCCCCAAGTGGCTGATTGGGTTTTCTGATATTACCTGTCTCCTCTGGAGTCTAGCTGGGGTGGGAATTAGCAGTGTTCATGCTCCAGTCTTAACCACATTAGCCAATGAACCGGAATGGTCACTCAATCGCTTATTTGACTGTGTAGAAGGGCGTCCTCTGTCCCCCTTAACCGGGAAGGGTTGGGGCGGGGGTAAGGTTAGGGGGTGGCTTTTGCCAGGGAATCTGACTGTGGCAACTCATTTACTGGGTACGCCGATTCTACCACCGCTAGATGGGGCAATTCTGGCGTTAGAGGATGTGACAGAAGCGCCTTATCGGATTGACCGCCTGTTGACCCAGTGGCGGATGAGTGGCATGTTACAAAAGGTTAAGGGGATTGCCTTGGGACGGTTTAGTCGCTGCCATCCTCCCCAAAATGTTCCAAGTTGGACGGTTGAAGAGGTATTAAGCGATCGCTTAACCGATCTTGATATCCCGATTGTATCCGAGTTGCCCTTTGGTCACGATGGGGTCAACGCCGCTTTGCCTGTGGGAAGTTGGGTTGAACTGGATGGGGATCAGGGAACATTATGTTGGAAAACTTCATAAATAATTGTCAATCCGGAATGGTAAGCTAACAAGTGCGCTGAAAACTTTATATAGGGTAGGTCTAGTATGGCTGGGTTAACCCAGGTTCCTTATTTATTACGAGCCGCTCGTGGTGAAAAATTAGAACGTCCGCCGGTGTGGATGATGCGACAGGCGGGTCGATATATGAAAGCCTATCGGGATTTACGCGATAAGTATCCCAGTTTCCGGGAACGCTCCGAAATTCCCGAAATTGCTATTGAAATTTCTCTCCAACCCTGGAAGGCGTTTCGTCCAGATGGGGTGATTCTATTTTCGGATATCCTCACGCCTCTACCCGGAGTCGGTATTCCCTTTGATATTGTTGAAAGCAAAGGTCCGATTATAGATCCGCCGATTCGCTCTCAAGCACAAATTGACGGGCTTCATCCCTTAGAGTTAGAAAAATTAACATTTGTCGGGGAGATATTACAAGCGCTGCGGCGGGAAGTCGGGAACGAAGCCGCTGTCTTAGGCTTTGTCGGTGCGCCTTGGACGTTAGCCGCTTATGCGATTGAAGGCAAAAGTTCCAAGAATTACTCGATTATTAAAGGGATGGCATTTTCCCAACCCGCCATGCTACATGAGTTTTTGGGGAAAATCGCTGATGCGATCGCGGTTTATGTACGCTATCAAATTGATAATGGTGCCCAAGTCGTGCAACTGTTCGATTCTTGGGCGGGTCAACTGAGTCCCCAAGACTACGATACCTTTGCCTTACCCTATCAGCAGCGCGTGGTTGAGCAGGTGAAAGCCACGCATCCTGATACCCCTCTGATTTTATATATCAGTGGGAGTGCGGGTATCTTAGAGCGTATGGGTAAATCCGGTGTGGATATTATCAGCGTAGACTGGACAGTAGATATGGCAGAAGCGCGACAGCGGTTAGGCTATAAAATGAACGTTCAGGGGAATATGGACCCAGGGGTGTTATTTGGGTCACAGGATTTTATCCGCGATCGCATTTTGGATACAATTCGTAAAGCTGGGAACCGAGGTCATATCTTTAATTTGGGTCATGGTGTCTTACCGGGAACCCCAGAAGATAATGTTAGGTTCTTCTTTGAAACAGCGAAACAGGTTGATCAATTGTTGACCGTTCATGCGTAAGAGATTGGGAAACAGGAGATTGGGTGAAGCCTTCGTGCTGGTATGTTGACAGAAAACCGATACATCTGGAAACGAATGCGAGAACCCCTACGTCTGTCGGACATTGCGCGTCTGTAGGGGCGGGTTTATGGGTTTTCGTGTGGCTATTGATGATAACGTTTATTCAAAACCCGCCCTTTCCCAATGTAGAGGTGGGATTTCACTATTGTCGTTTCGTCCATCACCCAGATGTGACTCAATCCGCCCCGGACACAAATTCAGGTGGATCATACAGATAAAATCGTGGAATAGATTTTAGGTTGGGTTGACTCATGTTACCCAACGGAATCTAGGGCTAAAGCCCTTACTACAAGCCTAATATTTACATAATGTAATATCGGTTGAGTTAGGATCAGATTACCAAGAAATCTAAAATCAAATGACTCCCAAGCGAATCTTCATGACTGGTGCTAGTGGTTGCATCGGTCAGTATGTCGCCGAAAGTTTAATTCAACACACGGATCACGAGTTGTATTTATTGGTCAGAAATCCCGATAAATTAGGATTTGACTATCATGCTCGTTCGGGTATTACGATTTGTCAAGCCGATTTACGGCAGATTGATCAGTTTGGTGATTTACTCAAAACGGTAGATGTAGCAATTTTGGCAGCAACAGCTTGGGGAGGAGTCCAGGAAGTTTTTGATATTAATGTGGTCAAAACCCTGCGATTGCTGGATTTGCTGGATACTCAACGTTGTGAACAAGTGATTTACTTTTCCACCGCTAGCATTCTAAATCAACAGAACCAATTACTCAAGGAAGCTGGTCAACTGGGAACTGACTATATCCGTTCCAAATATGACTGTTTGCGGCAAATCTCAAAACTCGCGATCGCGCCTAAAATTACTACAGTGTTTCCCACGTTGGTATTGGGGGGAGATGAGCGCAAACCTTACTCCCATATTTCATCAGGGATTAAGGATGTAGTCAAATGGATGGACTTGATTCGTTGGTTCAAAGCCGATGGCAGTTTCCACTTTATGCACGCCCAGGATATCGCTCAAGTGGTGCGCTATCTGGTTGATCATCCTCCTAGTCACGAGTTGACCACTAAAACGGGTGAAGGATTATCGACGAATCGTTTAGTCTTAGGCAATCCGCGCCTCACTGTTAACCAAGCGGTAGCAGAAGTCTGTGCGTATTTAGGTAAAAAAATTTATGTTCGCGTCCCCTTATCGATTGGACTAGCGAATCTATTAATTATCTTATTCCGGATTCAGATGGCGGCGTGGGATCGATTTTGCCTCAACTATCGCCATTTTACCTATCAAAACCCAGTGAATCCCCAAACATTCGGTTTACCCACGTACTGTCCCACCCTGAGTGACGTGTTGAAAATCAGTGGTCTTCCGTAGGGGCGCACCGACGTGCGCCCTTTACCAACGTGTATCTGTATCAACTTAAGCCACAACCCCCTCACCCCCAGCTCACAAGGGTAGGTTTTTTAAGATGGGGGTTTAGGCAAGACAAGGAAGACAGGTAGACCAGTAGACAAGGAAGAGTGAGAACGAAAAATAGGGCGTTTCGGCTTTTAGAAGTTAGTTTGACCGAACCGAATTCTGTAC